>DBGFJU010000001.1:0-6253 GCA_048529485.1 Collinsella aerofaciens
GCTTTGACCGCCCCCGGCGCGCCCGTAGGGGGCGCGACGGGGCACCCGTCTTAAGGTGGCGTGTGCAAAAAACGGCAAATATGAGTACTGTTACCAATTTAGTAGCAGCGTTTTCCCTCCGCACGCGCCGGTTTCGAGCTCTTTATAGCCCGCTTGATGCCAAGATACTCCACATTTGTTTATTATCTTTTCAATGAATACCAATTTCAGGATCGGATTTCTTCGTTTTCGCTGTCACTAATCTAGTAACAGTACTCATATTTGCCATTTTTTGCACGGAGCCTATAACAAGCCCCCTATAAAGCCATAGATTTATGCTGGCTTAAGCCCAAAACACGCTCGAAGCGTGTTCAGCAGCGCATCCTGCTTCTTTCGACGAGCCTCTACGCGATTCTGATAGCGCTTGCCCATGCGTTGGTAGATGCGCCATGCGAGTGCTTCCATCGCTTCCATGTCACAGAGCATTTCGTTGTTGACCGTCGCGACCTCGATTCCCATAGTAATCAAGCCCGTGTTGCGCTTTTCATCATGGATACGTCCCCTCCGAGAGGAATGGCCCAGCTCACCGTTGTATTCCAAGTCAAACCGGGCTGCTTCCTGAAAGGCATCGCAAACCGCATGCGGCATCCCCGAGATCGCCTGTGCACGGTCGTTGAACTCGATCTTGTAGTCGGTCTTAAAGGGACCACAGGCAAATCCGCCATAGGAAAACGGAAGCGAAAACATGGCAAGCATGATGCACTCCATGGGTGAACGCAGGTTTTCCGACAGATAGGGACACAGCCGCCGCAGCTGCTTGGCCGCGCTCCCCTTGCATGCCGCGAGGTAATCTACCAGGCAATCGGGTGTCAGCACGGACTCGACCTCAAAGTAACCGACATCTGGCGGCTGGTCTTTGTCCTTTGCCAATTTGTTCACGACAGGCGAGGTGTAGGGAGGCAGATACTTCCCGCGGTCACTCAGTGAAATCTTAGAGCACAGCTCCTGGGCCAGGGCAAATGCCTGGATGCAGCCGACCTCGCGCGCGACGGCTACGCAAAGGGCCTCGGGAGATAGACTGTACACCCCCGGTTCCACCTCTAGAATCGAGCCGGCGGGCAACTCGGAGCATACGGACCAGCTCACGCCAAGAATACGGCGGCGCTGCGCTGCAGACCCTACCAGCAAGCACAAATCCTCTTGCACCTCGCCGCTTGCGGCCCCAATCCGCACCAAATCGGGAAGATAGATGTCCTCGGTCGAGGGCGACGATGTGCGCAGCACACGGCGCTCTTCATCGGGATTAAGGTCCTTCCAGCTGATATAGCCCATCTGCCGGCGCTCGGCGCGCATCATGCGCAGCGCCGAGGCGCCGGTCAGAATTATGGAAGCCGCTAGCTGTTCGCCTGTCGGCTCGTTGCGCCGCTCAATCTTTACTGCCACAAAACCACCCCTACCAAACGCGTGCGATAGTGAGGCCATCAACGGCCGTGGCACCGGCGCGCTTGAGTTCCGCCGAAGCCGCTGCCATCGTCGCACCCGTGGTGATAACGTCATCGATAAGCAGCAGGTGGCGGCCGTGCACGTCCTCAACCGTCTCGTACATGCCTTGGGCACGCTCGCGGCGCTCCTCACGACCGAGTTCGCGCTGGTCGCCATGCCCGTACTTGGCGAGAGCATCGAGCAGAGGAACACCCGACAGCTCGCAAAATGGGCGCGCAATAGCCTCCATATGATCAAAACCACGCCGCCGAAACGCTGCCGCCGTCGCAGGCACAAACACCACCGCATCCGCACCGGACAGCACGCCTCCGTAGCGATCGGGCGCTACGACCTGGGCATGCAGGGCGGTGTCGTAGAGCAGCTCCGCCAGATACGGAGCCAGACGTCGCTCGCCCGCATCCTTGTACGCTTTAATGATGCGCGGCAGCGGATGCGCATAGACGGCGCACGCCAGGCAGCGATCGAGCGCCTCGGCCATTGCCGAGGACGTGCCCTCGACCGAACACTCAGTGCACAGCAAATCCCCAAACGGGGCGCCGCATCGGGTACAGCTATGACGTGGGTCGATGAGCGTGAGCGCGGCCAGGCAGTCTTGGCAAATAAGCGCATCGGCGCGTTCGCAGCCGGCACATCGTGTTGGCGACAATGCCTCGAGCGCCTCGTACGTCGCGCGCTCGGCAAACGGTAGCAATTCGTCCGCAAACGGTAGGGCACCGGCACTCTGCAGACGGCTCAATATGTTCAGATGGCTCTTCAAGACACAACCCTCCCTACGCTCGATCGCAGGGAGGGTTGTTGATTCGGCGCTATGATACCCCGATGCGCTCGGGGCAAGGCGGGTTAAATCCGCTCGCGGGCGTTATTCGCCGGCGGGCGGTTGTGGTGCGGACGAAGACGGGGTCGAGCCCTCGCCACCATCCTGGCGCGGCTTGCGGGAACGACGACGGCGACGGCGCTTTTGACCCTGGTCGGCCGAGCCCTCGCCACCGCGCGGCTCGCGCTCGTCACGAGCGGCGCCATGCGAAGCCTTGGCAGCCGCTCCCCCGCCATCTCCGGGACGACGGCGCGTGACCTTGACCTCGCCATCCGAGACCTGATCGGCCACGGAGGGCACTGAGGGCTTCTGCTGCGCGCCCGAGGAATGGCGACGGCGCGGACGCGGCGCGCGCTCCTCCTCGCCACGTGGCTTGCCGCCCTTGTCGACAGGCGCATCGGAGGCCGAGGCGCCCTTGGAAGCGGCACCGGCCTCGCGAGCAGCTGCGGCGCGGAAGGCGTCCTCGCGCTCCTCGCTCGACAGATGACGGCGGCGGCAACGTGTGGGGTTCATGCCGCCGCCGCGATTCTGCTGCTGGGGCTGCTGAACCTCGCGCTCGCGAGAGGCGTTCTTGCCCGCGGCTGCAACCTCGGTAGCATCGCCCGAGCCCGCGCGCTTGCGACGGCGACGGCCATCGGCCGCCCCCTCGGCCTCGGGTGTCTCGGCCTTACCGCGGCCCTTTCCGCGGCCACGGCCCTCGCCCTGACCCTGACCGGCGCGAGCATCGGATTCAGCATCGCGACGACGGCGCTTGGGCATCGACGTGCCGGCCAGACGGTCGGCACTCGACAGGCCATCGCCCACATCGACGCCGTTCTCGCGGTCGAGCTCCATGAGCGCCAGGCGCATCTCGGGCGACTCGATGCGCTCGAGCACGTCGCGCGTCACGCAGTCGGGGCGGCAGCTGCAGCCCTGCTCGGCGGCCTTCTTTTTGCAGCCCTCCGAGCACGTCATATCGGCCAGGTTGACCTTAAAGACTTTACCGTTCTCCAGGCGCAGCACCAGCTGCTCACGCGGCGTGTCATATTCCTGGATACGCGCCTTGCCGAGCGGCGTATCGATAAGCGTCTTCTTTTTGGGCGCGCGGCTCTTAAAGTCCTTGTACGCCTCGAACTCATAGCGCAGGCAGCACATCAGGCGGCCGCAAACGCCGCTGATCTTGGACGAGTTGAGCGGCAGGTCCTGCTCTTTTGCCATGCGAATCGAGACAGGCTCAAACTGTCCGCCAAAGCGCGTGCAGCAGAGCTCCTGTCCGCATTGGGCATAGCCGCCCACCAGGCGGGTCTCATCGCGCACGCCGATCTGACGCATGTCGACGCGAATGTGCAGCGTCGAGGACAGGTCCTTGACGAGCTGACGAAAATCGACGCGCTCCTCGGCTGCAAAGTAGAACACGGCCTTCTCGCCGCCAAACAGGTACTCGACGCCCACCGGCTTCATCTCGAGGTCGAGCTCCTTGACCAGGCGGCGGAAATCGATCATCGCCTCGTCGCCCTGGATGGCCAGGTCGTCGGCAAGCTGCAGGTCGATGTCGCTCGCCACGCGCAGCACGGGCTTGAGCGGCTGGCCGATCTCATCTTGCGGCACCTCGAAGGGATCGGCCGTGACCAGGCCGATCTCGGTTCCGCGCTCGGTGGAGCAAATGGCATAATCGGCCTCGAGGATATCCAGATCCTGCGGGTCGAACCACAGGTCGCGCGAGGCGTAGGTAAACTTAACGGGTACGACTAACGGCATTTCAGTGCCTTCCTGATATCGAACAGCATGACCTCGATGGCCAGCTGGGGAGTAACGTTTCTGGCGATGTTGCGCTCGGCGGTCGCGACCGCCTCGAGCGCCCGGGTGGCACCCGCAACATTCGTCGCGGCGGCAAGCCGCCCGATCGTGTCGCGCACGTCTTCGTTCACGACGTCGGCCGCCTCGTCCTGAAGTGTCAGCAGCACGTCGCGCATGAGCGTCCGCGCGCTCGCCAGCGCTTCCATGATACCCGAACGTTCGCGCGCGTTGAGTTCGCGCTTGTTGCGGTCCTCAAGCTGCTTCAATGCTCCACGTGACAGGTAGTCGGCATTTTGCTCGAGCACCTTTTCCTGCGTGGACTTGACCTCGGCGAGCGGCGCCTTAACGGCGACGATGAGCGACTTGGCGCGACTGAGCACATCGGCCTCATCGGCAGCGATGAGCGAGTCGATGGCGCGGACCATCTGGCGGCGAGCATCCTGGCGCTCGGCACTCTTAAGGAACTCGATACCGCGTGTGGGGCTTCCCGCCACGGCGACCGCCATGCGGCAACGCGCGAGGTCCTGACCCGTCGCGCGACTCACGGCACGCGCGGCCACGGCGGGCGACACCAGCCGAAACGGCACGCACTGGCAGCGGCTCACGATGGTGGGCAGCATCACGTCTGCCGAGGTGCCCAGCAAGATGAACATAACGCCCTCGGGCGGCTCCTCGAGTGTCTTGAGCAGTGCGTTGGCGGTGTTGGCGCGCAGCTGCTCGGCACGGTCGATGATGTAGACCTTGGCCTTGGCGCGGATGGGCGCCAGCGGCACGTCGTCGAGCAGCTCGCGGGTCTGGGCAATGAGGTAGCCCGTGGCGCTCTCGGGCGTGTAATAGTGCACGTCGGGATGCGTGTGCCGAGCAACGCGCACGCAGCTGTCGCATGCGCCGCAGCCGTCCTGCTCGCACAGGAAAGCTTGGGCGAGCGCCCAAGCGGCATCGAGTTTGCCGGCGCCGGGAGCGCCTAAAAACAGATAGGCGTGCGATGCGCGGCCGCTGGCGACGGCGTTGGTCAAAAAATCGCGCACGCGCTCTTGGGTGTCGAGCTTGGCCAGCAGGCTTGCCTGAGCGGGGGCCATGTTACTCGGCCTCCTTGGCAAGCGCGGCGGCGACGGCGTCTTGCGGAATGTCGAGACCGTACGCGCGAACCTGCTCGACCGTCTTCTCGAAGACTTCCTCGATGGGCGCGGTGGCGTCGATGAGCTTTACGCGATTTGGCTCCTCGGCGGCAATGGCGCAGAATCCCTGGTAAACGCGCTCTTGGAATGCCATGCCTTTTGCCTCCATGCGGTCGGCCGCGCCACGAGCTGCCATGCGTAGCGCCGCCTGCTCGGGCGTGATGTGATAGACGAGCGTGAGCGCCGGGTGCGTCCCCGCGACGGCCAGGTTGTTGGCATCGCGCACCATCTGGCGATCGAGGCCATCGGCAAACGCCTGGTAGCAGGTCGTGGAATCGTAGAAACGGTCGCACAGGACCACCTTGCCGGCCGCGAGGGCGGGAGCTATGACCTCGTGCACCAACTGGGCGCGCGCTGCCTCGTAGAGCAGCAACTCGCAGGTGTCGCCCATCGCCGTATTGGCGGGGTCGAGCAGCAGAGCACGGATCTTTTCGCTGATGGCGGTGCCGCCCGGCTCGCGCAGGCTCACAACCTGGTAGCCAGCGAGTTCGAGCGCGCGGGCAAGCAGACGCGCCTGCGTGGACTTGCCGGCACCATCGACGCCCTCGAGTGTGATAAAGCTATGTTGAGCGGGCTCAAAAGCCATGAGCGCAGCCCCTTCCTACAAGGCGCGTAAATGCAGATATATCAACCAAGCCATGATACCCCAGGGGCAGGCGCGCCCCAAATCGGGCCTAGTCATTGGGTAGTCATTGGGGACGCTCTTAAATGACTAGGCGACAGCTAGGAACGTTCCTAAAGTGCCGGCAGAAAAGGAACGTCCCTAACTGCCGACTTTTTTGAGCGCTGGGTATAATCGTCGTATTGCATTGAAATGTGGCGAAAGGAGTGGCAATGTCTCGGTATTGCGCCTCGTGCGGCAAACTTCTTGCAGATGATGCCAAGTTCTGCACCTCATGCGGTGCACCCGTTGAGCAGACAACCGCAAGCAATGGCCAACCCGCGTTTGAGCAGACCGGCTTCCTCGATACGCCGCAAGCTAAGCCGGACGACCCCCTCGCCT
>DBGFJU010000002.1:0-8884 GCA_048529485.1 Collinsella aerofaciens
CCTCAGGATCTGGGCGAAGGTGTCGTGCTCCTGCTGCGCGACCTCCAGGAACGGGACGTCGTCGAACAGGAGTCGCTCGAGCTCGTCGGGCGGCAGGTTGAGGAGCTCGTCGCCGGGACGGTGCAGGCAGACCTTCCTGAGCTTGCCGATCTCGGAAGGCACGTGCAGACCTTTCGTCATGGCCTCCTACCTTTCTTTCGGGCCTTACTGGCCGAATGTATCAGCGCCCCTCCGTATGGGACGCTGCTTGCTGACAGCTCTAGTTATATCCAAAAACCACCTGCAATTCCACCTCGCCCCCGAACGGTCAGCAAAGTGCGATGAACGGTATATCGCATATGATTCCCCCATGATGCACTTCGGTTCTCTAAAGCAGGTTTTCAAAGGTAAATGTTCTTTTTTCTAAGGAATTAAGCTAGATTGCACAAATATTTTCATGTTTAGGAATTGCATAGCTAAAACGCTTTTCTGCATATAAATGTCGTTTGTCCATGATTCAATTTGGATTCGATTATATTCAGCTCTCAATCATTCTTATTCATACATCCTCACCAGTTGAGTGTGAATATAGATTGTTTTCAAAACGAGTTGGGTTGTTGGTTGCATGCCTTGATAGCGTAAGAAGTAGGTTAAGATACCGTTCGCACAATACGTCCGTGCCACAAGTCGACTAAATTGAGACAATAGTGGATAGTGTTAGGCTACCGTCCCCTGCTGGGACTGAACGGACAGATGCATATGCCGAGCAAAATCGAAAAAAAGCAAGCCGCCGCAAAGCTGCGTAAACCGCCGCGCGACTTCTCGTACACGCAGAACCGAGAGCTCAGCTGGCTACGCTTTGACAACCGTGTGCTCGACGAGGCTTTTGATGAGTCCGTGCCGCTGTTCGAGCGCCTTAAGTTTGTCTCGATCTTCGAGTCAAACCTCGATGAGTTCCTTATGGTGCGCGTGGGTGGCCTGTCCGACCTTGCCGAGCTCAAAAAACAGCCTGTCGACAACAAGAGCAATATGACCGCCTCCGAACAGGTCGATGCTGTCATGGCAGAGCTGCCCGGGCTCCTTACCCGCTGGGAGTCTATCTTTAAGAGCATCGAGGGCAAGCTCGACACTCTAGGCGTTCACCGCGCCCGCATCGATTCGCTTACGCCCGAGGAACATACCTTTGTAACCCGCTATTTCCAGGCCTACGTATCGCCGGTCATCTCGCCGTTGGTCATCGACCCGCGCCACCCCTTCCCCAACCTGCGCAACGGCGCGCTCTATCTGGCTTGTGGCCTGGACGGCGTCACCGACGAGGAGAGCCTGCTGGGCCTTATCGAGATTCCCGCCTCGATGAACCGCGTGGTCGAGATTCCCTCGCCCACCGGCACCTACTCCTACATTCTGCTCGAGGATGTCATCCTCGCCTGCCTGGACTGCTGCTTTGGCTCCTATAAGCCGCTCGACCGCGCGCTCATCCGCGTCACTCGCAATGCCGATATCGACCCGGACGGCGAGGGCGTCGAGGAGGACGAGGATTACCGCCAGCACATGAAGCGCATCCTCAAGAAGCGCCTGCGCCTGCAGCCGGTGGTGCTCGCCGTATCGGGCTCGCTCGAAAAGGCAACGCTCAAGACCATCCGCAAGGCGCTCGAGCTTTCTCGCCGCTCGGTCTTTACCTGCGATATCCCCCTTGATCTGGGCTACGTCTTTGGCATTGAGGGCAAGATTCCCGAGCACCTACGCAACGAGCTGCTCTTTACGCCGTTTAAGCCGCAGCCCAACCCCACCATCGACATGTCCCGTTCCATCCGCGAGCAGGTGCTGCAGCACGACAAGCTGCTCTTTTACCCTTACGAGGCCATGAACCCGTTCTTGGACCTGGTGCACGAAGCAGCCTACGACCCCGAGTGCATCTCGCTGCGCATCACACTCTACCGCGTGGCCAAGCAGAGCCGCCTGTGCGAGTCGCTGATCGATGCTGCCGAGAACGGCAAAGAGGTCACGGTGCTCATGGAACTTCGTGCCCGCTTTGACGAGCAGAACAACATCGAGTGGGCCGAGCGTCTGGAAGAGGCGGGCTGCACCGTCATCTATGGTTCCGAGGGCTTTAAATGCCACTCAAAGATCTGCCAGCTCACCTATCGCGAGGGCATGGCGCTCACCCGCCTCACGCTTTTGGGCACCGGCAACTTTAACGAGAAGACGGCCAAACTCTACAGCGACTTTATGCTCATGACAGCCCATCCCGGCATCGGTGAAGACGCCAACCTGTTCTTCCGCAATCTGTCGCTGGGCAACCTGCGCGGCGACTACCGCTTCCTGGGTGTGGCGCCCGTCGGACTGAAACCGCTCATCATGCGCGGGCTTGACCGCGAGATTCAGCGCGCCCTCGTCGGCGAGCCCGCCCGCGTGTTCTTTAAGCTCAACTCGCTGACCGACCGCGAGGTTATCGACAAGATCGCCGAGGCATCGTGTGCCGGCGTGCGCGTAGACATGATCATCCGCGGCATCTCGTGCCTCAAGCCCGGTATTCCGGGCAAGACCGAGAACGTGCATGTCCGCTCCATCGTCGGACGCTTTTTGGAGCACGCGCGCGTCTATGCTTTCGGCGTGGACTCGGACATGATTTACCTGAGCTCGGCAGACATGATGACGCGCAACACCGAGCACCGCGTGGAGATCGCCTTCCCCGTGCTCGACCCCACTTGCCGCGCCCTAGTGCACGAGTACATGGGCATGCAGCTGCGCGACAACGTGAAGGCCCGCAGCCTCACGAGCGACGGCACCTGGGTCCCCGTGGAGCGTGCAGAGGGTGAGAAACCCTTCAACTCGCAGGAGGCTCTGCTGGAGCGCGCCTATCGCAACGCCGAGGCCGCCGCGCAGCAGCGTGCGCAGGAGAAGGAACGTGTGGCCGAAGAAGCTATTCAGGCCGAGATTGAACATGGAGCAGCTGCCAAACCGGAAGCGGTTGCCGCTCCCCCGGTGAATGAGCCCGAGGCTGCCGCAGAGCCCGCCGTGGAGAAAGCGCCCGAGCCCGCTACCGCGACTCCGGAGCCCGCCGCCGAGGCAAAGCCCACCCCTGCTCCTAAGCCGCAGCCGACCACACCCGAGGTTCAGAAGGTCCAGGCGACTGTCATTGAGCCCGAGCCTGCACCTGCACCTCAGCCCGATCCGCAGGTCACTAAGCCCGTATCCGAGACGAGCACCCGTCGCGATAAGCCCGCCGGCAAAGCCAAGGCCATCGAGCGCCATCGCCCCGGCCGCGTGCGCATGGGCCTGGGTCTGATCGGCCTAGGTCTTAAGACGCTCATTACTGGCAAGACGAAATAGCAGTTTGTAGAAGCGCCCCGCATTTGAGGAAAGCCTCGGATGCGGGGCGCTTTTCCCTGCTACCATGGTGCGAACAACAACGCGAATGACAGGCAGGAATATGAAGCTCACTATAGAATCGATGACCTACGGCGCCGACGGGCTGGCGCACGCCGACAACGGCAAGGCCGTCTTTGTGCAGGGTGCCGTGGCAGGCGACACCGTCGAGGCCGAGGTCGTACAGGACGGCAAGTCGTTCATGCGCGCCCGCACCACCGAGATTCTGGAGCCGAGCCCCGATCGCATTCAGCCTCCCTGCCCCTTCGTGGGCATCTGCGGCGGCTGCTCGTGGGGCAATCTCTCACGCACGGCACAGCTCGCCGCCAAGGAGCAAAACCTGCGCTCCACGCTCGAGCGCATCGGCAAGTTCGCTCCTGAGCAGGTTGATGAGTTGGTACAGCCCATCTGCCACACCAAGGACGACTGGGGCTACCGCAATAAAATCGAGCTCGAACCGACCGTCGTCAACGGTCGCGTGCGCCTTGGCATGCACGGCGTCGACCCCAGCAAGATCGTGACCGTCGATTCGTGCCCGCTGTTCGATAAGCGTTTTCCCAAGGCGCTCAAGTCAGTCGTCGGCGCGCTCAACTATCTGAGCGGCAGCCACAACCTGGGTCTGGAGCGCGTGGGCATTCGCGCATCGCGCCGCACCAAGGCACTCGAGGTCGCACTCTGGACGCCCACAGGCTCTTTTCCGCGCTCGCAGGTCTCCCGCGTGCTGGCGGACGCCGCTCATCCCACGAGTATCGTGCGTGTGATGAGCAAGGGCGAAAAGAAAGCCCGCCGTGTCTCTAAGGTGGAGATGCTCGCCGGCGAGGGCTCGTGGACCGAGAATATCGCCGAAGGCCAGATGCGCTTATCCGCCCCGTCGTTTTTCCAGGTCAATACCAAGGGCGCCGAGATTTTGATTGAGCTCGTTATGGACGCCCTCGACCCGCAGGAAGACGAGCTGGCCGTGGACCTGTACTGCGGTGCCGGCACCTTTACCCTGCCGCTCGCCCGCCGCTGCGATTTTGTCGCTGCCGTCGAAGCCTATGGCCCGGCCGTGCGTGATCTACGCCGTAACCTGGAGATCAACAAGCTCGATAACGTCGACGTTATCGGCGGCGACGCGGTGCGCGAGTTCCCCGATCAGGACGCCGATGTCCTAGTAGTCGATCCGCCACGCGCGGGCCTCGCGCCCGAGGCGATCGACCTTATCGCCAGCACGAGCGCCCGTGATGTCGCCTACGTGAGCTGCGACCCTGCCACCCTGGCACGCGACCTCAAGCGCTTTGTCGAGGAGGGCACCTTCTCCCCCGTCAAGATCATACCGGTCGACCTGTTCCCGCAAACCTTCCACTGCGAAACCGTCGTCCACCTCAAGCGCAACTAACCACATGATGAGAGCGGGCCCGCGTGCGTAGCTGCACGCGGGCCCGCTTTATTCGGTCGACGCAACGCTGGCAAAAGTCATCGCTGCACTCACGGGCAGCCAGAACAACAACGGCAGCAGGTAGCGCATCGACTCGGTCGTATACGATGTCGGCGAGATCCAAAGAACAAGGTTTGCCGCAACGAGCGGCGCCATCAGATAGAGTTTCTGGGGCGCACGACGTTTTATCTCCAGCAGCAGAAACGCCATACCCCAGGTCGACCAAAGCGCCTTGGCGCCGACAAGCATGCCGACCGGCGTCGACTGAAACCATGCGACGAGCGACTCGACACTGCGACCCAAGGTCGCATCGGACCAGCTCAATCCCAGGTCCCGCGAGCGGGGAAACACATGGCTCACGTTGTGCCCGTCGACAGGAGTCACATAGGGCGACAGGGCCTCGCTTCCCGCCACCGGCATGGCATACCAGCCAATCTGCACTCCCAGATACGCCTCGAGATAACAAAGTGGATGTTGCAGGAACCCCGCTGCCCACGCGCCAAAATAGGCTGCAAAATCGAGCTCGTCGGCCTTACCAAACGTGGAGTCTTTAACGGAGTCGGTTAAAAACCACGTGTAGTTGTTCTTACCATCCTCCCCGATGGCGCGCTCGATCTCTTGACGTTGCCATTCCGGAAGCTCGTCCCCGTGGTCACGCATCAGCAACGCGGATTGCTGAAACATGAGACCGTAGACCTCCTGCTTGCCACCAGGCTCGCACCCCAAAGCCGGAAGCACGGCTGTGGGCATAAGGACCGTCATAAACAGAGAAGCGCCGACCGCCATTGCCGCAACGACAACTCGCCCGCGCCGACCCGCTACCTTGAAGAACACGACAACCAGGACGATCAGCACGAGAATCAGGCCAGTCTTACGCGTCAGCGAAACCAGAAGCAGAAGTGCAACGTATACAGCAAGGAAACCGGGGACCCTCAAGAGTTGCCCCCTCGAACGCATGACCTCAATGGAAGCAACCGAGAACAGTAGGAAAAAAGGCAGGAAAGTGGCGTCCTTTGCCATGGCCGAGGCATAAATGGGAAGGTGCCAATATAGGCACAAAAACGCCAGCAGTGTCAGGCAAACGCCACGTCCGCCGCCCATGCGGCGTACCAAAACAAGGCAGCACGCCAGGGCACACGCCGTCAGAAACGCCTGTACCAGGCAGAAGGCGTACACCCCAGCATCAACGCTTCCTATCGCACGACCCAGGTCGGTAAACCATCCGTACAGATAGGTATCGAGCACTGGATGGTGGTCGGTGATGACGCCGTCCGACAAGGCATTGGGCAAGCCGTTGTACTGCAAAAGCTGCTGGCGAGTGTCCCACCAGATCACGCCCGGGAACAGCAGGACCAACAGCGGGGACCAGCAGGCGTAGATGATTGCGCCCAGTTTTATGATGCCGCCGAATGCGTACGTCTGCGGGATGCCAGAGAACGCCATGTCGCACAAGTTGTCAAACCATCCAGCATGGTCTTGCCGAGGGACGTCAACAATACACTTGCGTCCCACCAGGAACTGATCGATCAGATAGTCGCCAAGCATAAACGCTGCGCTGAAAAAGGCGATGTATCCCAAGACATGGACCAAGTAGATAGGGTTGCAAGAGAATCCCACGGTATCGCGAAACATATCCGCAATGGTCGCGAGCACCGCCAAGATGCCCGCGACCATCAACATGTCGCGATTCTGTTTTAATCGCTCCACCGGCATGCGCTTAGTGCTTTACCGGCGCGCCGCAATGTGGGCAGAATTGAGAAGCGGGCGTAAGCGGGCTTCCGCACGAGCTACAGAATCGCGGCGCATCCGAGGGCGCAGGAGCCTGCTGCGGCTGGGCCTGAGCCTGCTGTCCGACGAAATTCTGCGGCATCGTCTGCTGAGGCGCTGTATATGCGGTGTTATTCGCAACCGCCGCATATGCCTTAGAGTGTTTGCGCATGCGAATGACAAAAAAGCCGCCAACGCCCGCCGCGATGAGAATCGCAACAATAACGACGATGAGAATGGGATTGAACGAGGATGAGCTGTCGTCCTTTTGCGAATCGGCCAAAAGGGATTGCTGGGAGATGCCGCTCTTGTAGACATCGATCCTAAAACCGTCATCCTTATTATCTTGAACGGCGTAAATCAATGAGCAGTCCTTCGAGAACCACGCAGACCCCATGTAGCCGTCGTCGCCTGCGCGGTCGTATTCCAGCGAACCCCTCAAATTAATCTGAGAATGTGCGCCCGTCTTTGTATCAATCAGATACAACAGATTGTTATCGTTGTCGTCCGAACCATTGGCCAATGCAAACCTACCGTCATTCGATAGAGCGCCATATCCACCTTCACTCATAAAGGGGAGATCATTAGGGTACTTAGTCCTCCATTTTGTTTCGCCTGTCTTGTTATCGACGACAATCATTTCAAGGCTTTCCAGCTCAGAAGAGCTGGAGCCGAGTCCATCACTGTTTTCGTTATACAAGCCAAGAACGAGCGATCCGTCCTGATTAAGCGTGTTGTATTCCAGATTGCTGTAGTAGGTGCAGGTTGCGTCACCCTTTTTTGAGACATAGAGGCAGGGACCGATGGCGGAGCCGTCATCGTTAACGACAACCGTATTGCCCGCCCTGTCAAATTCAGACGTGTTGACGGCTTCCTTATCCTTCAGGTCGAGCGTTACCACGTCGTAGTACGAATGTGAATCGTAATCGTCGCCGCAATAATCCCTTATAACATAGCCGTATTTGCCATCATTTGAAATCCAAGCAGGGCCATCCAAAGAGTAGTCATCGGATGACGTAAATTCGTATTTAGTCGCTGTATTGCTGTTCTTAAAATCAACTACGCTAAAAACCGCGTAATAATCCTCTGAACGCGAATCATATACTAGGGATGTTATAAAAAGCGATTTGTTGTCCTCAGATATTTGAAGCCTGACATCGCCATCATCGTCATCAAGCACGTCAGATGGAACCGCGGAGCCCAGCGGATATTCTTCTGACTTGTCATTGGACAGATCATATGCAATTACGGAATCGTTCGCTCTATTGAAACAGTAAAAGGTCTCTTCGTCAGCTGAAAAGCAGTATGCATTTTTATAGTCATCACTCTCGGGATCAATATCTACTATGGTGCGAGACCAATCCTCGGTGTCTAGTAAATAGAACTTTTCTTCAGATGCATCCCCGTACAGCACATACCTTCCAGAAGGCGAACGGTTTACATATATCGAATTCTCAAGCTCATACGTATCTTTCAGCTCGGGCGTCGGAACGTCGCCAGCGTAGGCACCGAGCGGCGCCACGACAAGACTGGCAGCCAGTGCAAGGCCGGCCGTAAGGAGCATCCCCCATTTCATTTTTCTTGTTCTTGGCATGGTTGCCCCTTTCGATCGAGAGGTGAGTAAGACCTGAGAATACGCTAAGCCCGAAAAAGCAAAATCTGTTGCGCAACAATTCCCGGCGAGTAAAAAAGTCGGTAACGCCTGATGAAAATGGGACGGGGATTAAATAACCATTGTGTACCGAATGATTATTTAATCCCCGTCCCAGAAAAATCACTGATGGTTGACGGGAGCTCCGCAGTTTTGGCAGAAGGATGCGTTTGCCTCCAACATTGAGCCACACTGTGGGCAAAAATGAGCGGACTCAACTGGCTGAGCATCATCGATTGCCGTCGGCACCTGCTGCGTCGGCGGGACCTGTTGCACAGGAGGCATTTGCTGGTACGAATTGGACTGCGGAGGCTGAGGCTTATTCGACGATTCCTTGTTCAAGATAACAGCAAAGGCAACAGCCGCGACACCACCAAATACAACTAGCAAAACGAGAAGATCGAATACACTAAGGCCCATCATCGCACATCAACTCCTCATGTAGCGAAAGATGACGGATGCCGAGATTTTATCGCCGCGCCGCAAGCCCCTCCTAGTGCGCAACACCCAGGCACGACCAGTCTTTTTTGGAGCGGGGCTCCCGGGGTAGCTAATTTGGGACGGGGCTGTTTTAGCTACCCCTATATTCCGGTCGGTATTTGTTCCAACCCAAATATGCGCCAGCTTGATCCCCAGTCGCAGGATCTCGCCCGACACTTCGGCGTCGGAGTGTTCCGAGCTGAGTTCGCCGTTTACATGCA
>DBGFJU010000003.1:0-19459 GCA_048529485.1 Collinsella aerofaciens
GTCCGGCGGTCTGGGGATGCAGGCCGGCAGTGATGGAAAACCCCTTCATTCAGGCTTTGCTGCAAGAAACGCGGTCTTCTTACTCGGCACCCTCGACCTCATACGAATCCGCCTCGGCTGGCTCATCGTTTGTCTCTGTCGCAGCCCCGCGCGCCTCGTCAAACGCGGCCTTCATGGTCTTGTTGCCCCACGTGAGCTTGCGAATGGTAAGATCGTCCGCCTTCTTGTTGGCTAGGCGCAGATTGTTCTCGGAGGACAGCAACGCCTCCTTGGTTTTCTGCAGGTGGCTAATCGTCTTGTCGATCTCATCGATCGCCGTTTGGAACTTGCGGCTCGCGATCTCGTAGTTGCGGCCGAAATCATTCTTGAACTTCTCCATCTTGGCTTCGAAGTTCGTAACGTCGATATTCTGCTGTTTGTACTCCGCCAGCTCCTGCTTATAGCGAAGCGAACCCATGGCGGCGTTGCGAAGAAGCGTGATCATGGGAATAAAGAACTGCGGGCGAATCACGTACATCTTCTCGTAGCGATAGCTCACGTCCACGATTCCCGCGTTGTAAAGCTCGCTCTCGGGCTCGAGCAGCGTGCAGAGCACCGCGTACTCACAGCCTTTCTGGCGACGATCGTGATCGAGTTTCTTAAAGAAGTCCTCGTTTTTATGCTTGGTCGCGGTCTCGTCGTTCTCGTTTTTCATCTCGAACATAATCGAAATGACCTCGTTACCGCTTGCGTCGCACTCGCGGAAGATAAAGTCGCCCTTGGTGCCCTCGGACGCATCGTTATCCTTCTCGAAGTACGCGTTAGGAAACGCCGTCATGCGCAGACGGTTAAACTCGGTCTCGCAGTGCTGCTCGAGCGACTCGCCCACCATCTTGGTGGACAGGCGGACCTTCATGTCCTTAAGGCGCTCAATCTCTTCGTCCTTGTAGCGAATCAGGTCATCGCTCGCGCGCTTGGCTTGAGCAAGCTCGAGCTCATGCGCCGCCTTGGCCTGCTCCTCGCGCGAATCGCGCACTGCCAACTCACTCGTCAGTTTCGCACGCGCCTCGTCGCGCTCTCGCTCCGCCGCGGCAACTGCTTCCGAGAGCTCCATTTTGGCAGCCAGTTCTTGCTCGCGCAACCGGGCGCGCAGGCCCTCGGCCTCGCGCTCGGACTGTACCTTAGCGTTCGAGAACTTCTCGCGCACTTCTGTCTGGTAATCGGAAAGCCTGCGATCCGCTTCATTGTGAGCAGCATCAAGCTTACGCTGCGCCTCGGCCGCAGCAGTTGCGAGTGCCATTTCTTGAGCCCTATCTGCTGCAGCAAGCTTGGCCTGCAATTCTGCAATCTGAGCATCGCGCGCGGCGAGATCATGTTGAGTTGCATTGCGAACCGCCGCCTCGGCGATTTTAGCTTCGTCGGCCTTGTGATTGAGCTCCGCCTTCAGAGCATCGATCTCGCGCTGAAGCTCAGCATTCTCTTTTTGAGCATTGGCTCGTGCCTCAACCGCCGCGCGCTGGCTTGCACTCTCGCGCTCTGCGGCAGCGCCCTCGAGCTTAGCGCGCAGCTCGGCAAGCTCAGCATCGCGCTTGGCAACCTCTTGCGCCAGTTTCTGATCCGCAGTGTTCTTCTGCTCGACAAGCTGGGCATTGCGCTGAGACTCTGCCTGTTGCAAGGCAGCCGTCGAACGCGAGCGCTCAAGCTCCAGCGCCTGCTCGCCCTCGCGCTGGACAGCCTTCACACGCTCATCCAGGTCGCGCGAGAACTCGGCATCGCGCACTTGCTTGACGATATCCGCATAGCCGGACGCATCGACCTTAAAAACTTCGCCGCAATGCGGGCACTTGATCTCGTTCATAGCAGCTCCTCGATGGACGCAAATTTCAACCGCCTACACTCTACCGCGCCACGCGGACAAAAAAGGCGCCGCCGCCATAATGGCAACGGCGCCAGAACCACCACAAAGGTGCCTGTCCCCTTTGTGGTGGTTCGAGAATTACAGTCCAAAGAAGCCCAGGATTTGATCGCGGCTTACGGGTCTGTAGTCGTTGGCATCAAGGCCAACGTCATAGCGCAGGATCGGGCGTTCGCGATCGCGGTTGCGCGCGTTGGTGCGGTCTCCCCTGCTGTGGATATGCCCGTGCAGCATGATGGCGCCACGCGCCTTTCCATTCCAGCTGAGCATGGGGTAATGGCTCAACACCAGACGATGGCCCTTGGCATAGCCGGGAGCAATCTCCAGGTAATCGCGCACGTCTTCCCAAATCTGCGGTACGTCGGGATCTTCCCAGTCGCCGTCATGGTTACCACGAATGAGCGTCACGTTCTGACATTCGATACGCTCGCGCAGGCGCACCGCCTCCGCCAGGGGCAAACGATAGGTAAAGTCTCCCAAGATATAGAGACGGTCGTCCGCCGCTACGCACTCATTGACGGCATCGATGACCTTGCGGTTCATCTCCTCGACTGAATCAAACGGTCGATCCATGTCGTGCAAGATATTCGTATCGCCCAGGTGCAGGTCGGCGGTAAACCACATCATCGTCTATGCCCTCATTTCGCAACGTGTTCAACTCGTGCTAAGTATACAGACGTAGCGATGCGGCGGTTATCCAAAGAGCCCACCGAACAGTCCGCGGCGGCGCTTGTCTTGCTTTTTCGAAGCGTCACTCTGAGTTTTCTTGTCCTGCCGTTTCCTACGGTCCTGCTCCAACTCATCGTCATCGAGTAGCATATCCCACTCAAACGGATCATCCGTCAAATCGAACAGGTCATCGTCGTCAAGCATGGCAGCCTCCCTTACCGATTAGCGGGCATCCACCACATAGAGGCCAACGCGCACCTGGTGCCACGGGCTGCGCTCGGGGGCAACCTGTTGCACGCGGGCCTCAAACACGTCCTTGTGGCCGTAATACATCATCAAGGACAGTGGGCCGACCTCGTTTCCCGGAACGTAGCCAAGTTTGGTCTTGCCATAGTAGATCGCAACTGCCTCGGGGTCATGGGGATTATCGCGCTCGGCACACAGCGTCAGTTTATCGCCCGCTTTAAGATCGCCTAGGACCAAAGCGCCGTCGGCATATTGAAATCCTGCGATGTGAAACGACAGAAGAACACGTGAAGGCTCGTACATGGCAGCTCCTCTAACGGCCGGATAAACCGGTGTGTAACCTTATTGAGAAGTCTACGGTCCCGTGCGGACACAAATACATCCTGTCTGCGTCCTTCAATCGTTTGCCTCAACGCTTGCGCGACAGAACGCTTGCAGATAAGATAGGAACACGGATGGCACCCGTTGCCGCGGGTCTTGCCAACTCCGATACACGTTTTCATCGTGAGAAGTGGCCGTCTTCGCTTACGCGGGGGCGGCTATTTCATTCGGCCGATAAATAGGCCGAGTTCGATAGCCGCGATCAACAACGCTAATAACGAAATAACATCGCTTACGTTCATACCAAATCCCTTCTAAAGGGAGTTGGCCCATCCGTGCTCCATAACAGTAGTCTAACGCAAAATGCAGGTAATAGAAACACTTGTTCGTATTACCTGCGCCCTTTTCTAATGCACAAACATGCGCACGAACTTGTGCTTCCAGCTTGCGTAAGGAGCATAGCGGAATGGCACGTCCAGCCAGGTTGCCTTGTTCACGATGCTCTTCTTGTGGCTAAACGTATCGAAGCTCTCGCGGCCATGGTACTGCCCCATACCGCTCGCACCCATGCCGCCAAAGCCCATATGGCTCGTGGCCAAATGCATGATGGTGTCGTTGACACAGCCGCCACCAAAAGGCACGTAACGCACAAAACGCTGCTGAACTGCGCGATCCTGGCTAAAGATATACAGGGCCAGCGGCGTCGGGCGATTCGTAATAAACGTCTCGGCCTCGTCTAGGCTCTCAAACGTCAGCACCGGCAAGATGGGGCCGAAAATCTCCTCCTGCATCACGGCGTCATCGGGGGTCACGCCGTCCAAAATCGTCGGCTCGATCTTGAGCGAAGTCTCGCGCGCGGTACCTCCAAGCACAACCTTATCGGGATCGATCAGCCCGCGCACGCGCGCAAAATGCTTGGCGTTGACGATATGCCCGTAGTCCTCGTTATCGAGCGGATGCTCGCCAAACATACGGCGGGCCTCCTCCTTGATAAGGTCCAGCAGCTCATCGTGCACGCGCGCATCGACCAGTAGGTAGTCGGGCGCCACGCAGGTCTGCCCCACGTTGAGCCACTTACCAAAGGCGATACGCCGTGCCGCAACCTTCAAGTTTGCCGTCGCATCCACGATACAGGGACTCTTTCCGCCCAGCTCAAGCGTCACGGGCGTAAGGTTTTTACTTGCGCGCTCCATGACGAGCTTGCCGACCGGAACGCTACCGGTAAAGAAGATCTTGTCCCAGCACTCATCGAGCAACGCTTCGTTCTCGGCGCGCCCGCCCTCGACAACCGTCACCAGGCGCGGATCAAATGCCTCTTCACAGATTTGCTTGAGCACCGCGCTCGATGCCGGAGCATAGGCACTCGGCTTGATGACCACGGTATTGCCCGCGGCAAGGGCGCCGGCGAGCGGCTCGAGTGTTAGCAAAAACGGGTAGTTCCACGGAGCCATGATGAGTGTGACGCCATAGGGCACGGCTTGCGTTTTGCACACGCTCACGGCGTTAGCGAGATCGCACGGACGCAGGCGCGGACGACTCCACCGAGCCACGTGAGCGATCTGATGTCGAATCTCGGAAAGCGACGTACCAATCTCGCACATATAGGCCTCGTCATGCGACTTCCCCAAATCGGTCTTGAGCGCATGGGCGATATCGGCCTCGTGGGCCCGCACCGCATCGCGTAAACTCACGAGCGCGCGACGTCGAGCATCGACATCAAACGTGGCGTGCGTCTTAAAGTAGGCGCGCTGATCGCCGACGATGCGCGCAATTTCCCCGGTGTTCATGGACCCTCCTAATTCTCGTCCTCAAACATACCACCTGCAACGACTTCGTACATATGCTCGAGCTCCAAGCGGTCCATTAGAAGCGGAACGGGGTATAGCGGATTGGCCTCGGCATCGGCATGCGCCGCCATCTCGGGAATGTCAGAGCGGCGAATGCCCAAGACATATTTGGGGATTCCCAGGGCCTCGTTCATGCGGTCGACCCAATCGATAAAGGCCTCGGCCGCAAGACTATCCTGCGCGGTAGCCGGCGCAATGCCCGCCATGCGAGCAAGATCGGCAAGCTTGGGGGCGGCGGCGTCACCATAAGCGCGAAGCATGTGCGGCAGGATGATCGCGTTGGCCAAACCGTGCGGAATTCCGTATCGGCCGCCCAAACTGTGCGCGATGGCATGCACATATCCGACATAGGAGCGGGTAAACGCAACGCCCGCCTTATACGCCGCCAAAAGCATATTGCGACGAGCGCACATGTCGTCACCATGCTCATAGGCCTCGAGCAAATTGTCGTGGATAAGCTGCACCGCCTGTCGCGCCATCTTACGCGTATAGGGCGTGGTGCTTCGCCCGATAAAGGCCTCAACGGCATGCGTCAGGGCGTCCATGCCCGTCTGCCCCGTAATGGAAGCGGGCAAGCCGCACGTAAACTCGGGGTCGTGGACTGCAAAACGCGGGATGAGCACAAAGTCGTTAATGGGGTATTTGTAGTGCGTCCCGTCATCGGTGATAACCGCCGCGAGCGTGACTTCGCTTCCCGTACCGGCGGTAGTGGGAACCGCAATAAGCAGCGGCAGGAGACGATGAATCCGCAGTAGGCCGCGCATCTTGTTGATGGGCTTGTTTGGCTGCGCAATGCGCGCCCCCACACCCTTGGCGCAGTCCATGGCTGATCCTCCGCCAAAACCGATAATGGCCTGACAGGCGCTCTCTCGATACAGGAACGCCGCTTCCTCCACGTTTGAGACCGTGGGGTTCGCACGCGTTTCGGCATAGACCGTAACGCCAATCCCCCTGGATGCGAGCGCCGTCTCGAGCGGTGCCGTGAGCCCCAGACGGGCAATGCCGGGATCCGTCACGATAAGGACCTTCTGAATCGAGCGCTTTTGAAGCACCGCGGGCACATCCTCGGCATGCTCTAAAATGCGCGGCTCGGTATAGGGCAGGATCGGCAATGCAATGCGAAAAACCGTCTGATATGTTCGGCACCAGGCACGACGGGCTAGATGCATAAAGGAAACTCCTTCATTTGTTGATAGGTCAACATTTGCTCGCCAGATTGTACTCAGCAAAGATCGCAGACGGCCTCCCAATCGTTAATCAATCAACATCTTCATATCTCGAAATTGTTTTATTAAAAATCATTCCTAATAGGCTTCACATTTGGTTGCATTTATGGATAATAGAACTCGTCAAGACGCACGTCCGGAGAGGGCCCTTACGGGACCGGACGAGCGCACAATCGCCATCGATCGAAAGGATCGAATCATGAAGTTTGTTTGCCCCGTTTGCGGTTATGTGGAAGAGTTCGACGGCGACCAGCTGCCCGAGGATTTTAAGTGCCCCCAGTGCGGCGTTCCCGGTTCTCGTTTCCTGAAGCAGGAGGAGGGTCAGCTCGAGTGGGCCGCCGAGCACGTCGTGGGCGTCGCCAAGATGGAGGGTGTCTCTGAGGACATCGTTGCCGACCTGCGCGCCAACTTTGAGGGCGAGTGCTCCGAGGTCGGTATGTACCTGGCCATGGCTCGCGTCGCTCATCGCGAGGGCTATCCCGAGATCGGCCTGTACTGGGAGAAGGCTGCCCACGAGGAGGCCGAGCACGCCGCCAAGTTCGCTGAGCTCCTGGGCGAGGTCGTGACCGACTCTACCAAGAAGAACCTCGAGATGCGCGTTGAGGCCGAGAACGGCGCCACCGCCGGCAAGACCGATCTTGCTAAGCGCGCCAAGGCCGCTGGCCTCGATGCCATCCACGACACCGTGCACGAGATGGCTCGTGACGAGGCCCGCCACGGCAAAGCTTTTGCCGGCCTGCTTAAGCGCTACTTTGGCTAAGCCAACCGCTTGAGACATAACCTCTAGCTCGATGAGGCCCGGACCGTATTGGTCCGGGCCTTTTTCGTGCCTCACGAACTTGTTAACGCCCTGAAATAGGACCGTCTTCGGCATCGGCTTCTCGTCAAAAACTAAGTGAGTAGACTTTTTGGAACTTGCCGAGCAGACCATCCATATCACTTTATAAAGCCGCAGGTAAATGCCTTGTTGCAAAACGACCTAGTCGCCAAAGTGCCAAAAGTCTACTCACTTAGATTCGCAGCCGTCCACGATCGAGCCATTTTGTGTCTAACGGGCATCTTTCCGTCGATTACTCCCAATTTTGTCCAGTCAATGAATAGTTCAGACCGGAGTAATATCTCAGCCCTTTGCTCATCCGAGCTTTTATCACGATATTCAGCATCGAGCATCCTGCATATGGCCTTAACGATCGCGCGGAATCTATCCTCATCCGATATCTGTCTGTGTGTCAGGAGAAGCACATCGTAGCCCATGGCCTGAAGAGCCGTCATGCGGTCAGCGTCACGCAAGCCATCCCCTGCGCGTCCGTGCGAGGCCTTTCCCTGACATTCAATGGCCACCTGTCGCCTGCCGTCCGGCGAAGAAAGAAGTAGGTCGATATATACACGGGACTTTCCCACAATCGCTCGAGCACTTGTGCTTAGCATCACTTCAACATTAAACTCTATGCCGCAAAAACCTTCGCCTCCCAGGGCTCGCGGCAGTCCAAGCAACAAATACGCCTCGACCTCAAAAGGCGACGCGGCACCCAATGGAACGAGTTGCGATACCGCCATAAATCTATTGCCGCAACGCATCCCGCAAACATCTGAACAAAAACGGTCAAGGTCTCCGCCCAAAACCAAAGCGTCTCGACGCCATAAATTTGAGGCGGTGCCGTCCTCGGACGGGCAGCGCACCCAACCGACCGTTGTCGAAATCGCGCCCGAATCAATTGCACGCGAAAGCTCCGCCTCAAGTGCCGCCGGCAGGGCACACACCGCAAACAAGCCACACATCTCCGCCAATACCAAAAGAAGCTGAAGATCCGTCAGATGCCGCGACATGATGAATGTCGTCAGTAGAGGAGACGTAACCAAAAACCCATGCTCCGTTTCCAGCACGGATTCCCTGGGGAGCTCACCAAGAAACAGCCGCTGCCTAATGCTGGCAGGACAAGTCCGTTTGTTTCTCGTCCGAACCAATGTATACAACGGAAAACCGAGCGCGACCGCAGCCGTCGGGTTGCGGGCGAGATCATATCGCTGCCGGTCTTCTTCCGGTCGTGGAAGCGGCGGACACAAAGCGCGGACTTGAGGAGGCAAACGCCAGTACCTAAAAGCTGATATATCACAAAGTAGATCCTTCATAGGCACAGGAAAACACGAATTTCAACCCAGTCAGTCACGCATTGGCGCGAACGCACCAAAAATGGCGCCGAACGGACTGCCAAGTTTTCAACAGCCCTCCCCAACTGGCCAAAAGCTTGCCAAGAGCTGGACGAAGCCCTGTTGAAAACCCCATTTTTTCTCATGCAGAAGCTTTACGCGGCAAGTGAGTAGACTTTTTTGAACATTCCGAGCAGGCCGGTCTTCCTGCTTTTCAAAACCGCAGGTAGATAGCTTGTTACAAAACTGCCTGGTCGCCAAAGTGCTAAAAGTCTACTCACTTAGATTGCAGAGTGCCCCCCATTAGCTGCAATTCCAAGGTAGTTAGTACTTTTGGACTCAGATCGTCATACTGGACAAGAATATGAGTTGAGTTTTCAGGGGCAGATGCGCCATCGGCACACCAAAAACAGTCACCGATATCGATAAAAGGGATGCTCGAGCGCGTGAGAGCCCGCGCAAAAGAGCTTCCGCCCGTTCCGCGCTCCGCAACCACAGTGCAGTAAAGGCCCGCGTCTGCATGCTCAATCGAGACCTCCCCTGCCGGAAATGCCTTCCGCACAAGCGCCGCCAGGCCATCACGCGCCTCGCGAGCACGAACGCGCACGCGGTTCACATGTCGCTCGTAATCACCCGATTCCAGCAAACGAGCCAAAGCGACCTGGTCAACAGAACTCACCGACGAGGCGTAGAAACCAAGGTTGCGCCTAAACTGCTCCATCAGCTCGTCGGGCAGCACCATGTACGCTAGACGCAACGCCGAAGACAGGCTCTTCGAAAACGTATTAGTGTAGATAACCGACTGGGCGGCATCGATCGACGCGAGCGCGGGAATCGGCTTCCCGGCAAGGCGAAACTCACAATCAAAGTCATCTTCGATGAGATACCGACCTGGTCGCTCGGCGGCCCAGCTCAGAAGCGCATAGCGACGCGCAATGCTCGTCACAAGGCCGGTTGGATATTGGTGAGACGGCATCAGGTGAAGTACATCGGTCCCGGTTTTCTGCAGAGCGCTCAAGTCCACCCCCTCATCATCCAACGGGATATGTCGAACTTTGCAGCCCATAGCCTGATAAATGCGCGTCAGACGTAAATAGCCCGGGTCCTCAACCGCATACACCTTGTCCGCGCCAAGCAACTGAACCAACATGGTATCGAGCAGCTGGGCGCCCGCACCGATAACGATGTTGTTGGGGTCGACATTCATACCCCTTGTCCCGTGCAGATGGTGAGCAATTGCACGTCGCAGCCGAGCAGTGCCCTGCGCCGGTGCGGGCGAAAAGATTTCGCGCTCATCTTCGGATGCCAGCGTCGCCCGTAGTGCGCTTTGCCAAAGCCGCGCCGCCTCCAAAGCGGAAGGAGAAAGTGCATCGAATAGCTCGACCTGTCCGTTGACATCATGCGCGCTGGGACCCACAGAAACGGCATCTCGGTCGATGCCCTCCGCAGCCGAAGCCAAAACCGGTGCATCCGGAAGCTCGCAAGCGTAGTAGCCACGACGTGGTATTGAGCAAATATAGCCCTCAGCGAGTAACTGGCTGTATGCATTCTCGATGGTAATGACACTGATTCCCAGATGACTGGCAAAGGCGCGCTTAGACGGCAAATGCTCCCCCGCCACAATGCGTCCAGCTACGATATCATCTCGAATTTGCTGGTAAACATACTCATAGAGCGATGCTTCGCCGCGTTTTTCCAAATTGTAGTCAAGCATGAGCCTATCACCTGACCTTATTAAGTCATTCAATCTGGTATTAGTCTGACCTTGTAATTATCTCGAAAACTGAGTATTTTGTCATACCCAGCTCCCCGATAGGATGTTCCGTCAAGCAATGCACATGCCAACCAAGGGAGCAACCATGGCAGAACAGAACAGCAAGGCCGACCGCGTCAAACTCAATCGCGAGCTCGCGCAGATGCTCAAGGGCGGCGTCATCATGGACGTCACCACGCCCGAGCAGGCACGCATCGCCGAGGAGGCAGGCGCCTGCGCCGTCATGGCACTCGAGCGCATCCCGGCCGACATCCGTGCCGCAGGCGGCGTCTCGCGCATGAGCGACCCCAAGATGATCAAGGGCATCCAAGAGGCCGTCTCCATCCCTGTTATGGCCAAGTGCCGCATCGGTCACATTGTCGAGGCGCAGGTCCTGCAGGCTATCGAGATCGATTACATCGACGAGTCCGAGGTTCTCTCCCCTGCCGATGACGTCTATCACATCGACAAGACCCAGTTTGACGTCCCGTTTGTCTGCGGCGCCCGCGATCTGGGCGAGGCGCTGCGCCGTGTTGCCGAGGGCGCCACGATGATTCGCACCAAGGGCGAGCCGGGCACGGGCGACGTGGTCCAGGCCGTGCGCCACATGCGCAAGATCCAAAAGCAAATCCGCGACGTTGTTGCCCTGCGCGATGATGAGCTCTTTGAGGCAGCCAAGCAACTGCAGGTTCCGGTCGAGCTGGTGCGCGAGGTCCATGCCACGGGCAAGCTTCCCGTTGTGAACTTTGCCGCCGGCGGCATAGCGACCCCTGCCGACGCCGCGCTGATGATGCAACTGGGCGCCGAGGGCGTCTTTGTCGGCTCGGGCATCTTTAAGAGCGGCGACCCCGCCAAGCGCGCCGCCGCCATCGTCAAGGCCGTGGCAAACTTCACCGATGCCAAGCTCATCGCCGAGCTTTCGGAGGACCTGGGCGAGGCCATGGTGGGCATCAACGCCGACGAGATCGAAATCATCATGGAGGAGCGCGGACGCTAGTCCGGCAGAAAGGATCGCACATGAGCGATTATGCAGACCAAACGGTCGCCGTGCTGGCGGTCCAAGGCGCATTTGCCGAGCACGAGGCAAGACTATTCGAGCTTGGCGCACACTGTATTGAGCTGAGGCAGGCGGCTGATTTGAAGCAGGACTTTGACCGTCTGGTACTTCCCGGCGGCGAGTCTACCGTTCAAGGGAAGCTGCTTGATGAGTTGGGCATGCTCGAGGAGCTTCGTGCCCGTATCGCTGAAGGTATGCCCGTCCTGGGCACCTGCGCCGGCCTGATTCTACTGGCTCACGACCTTGCCGCCCATGACGATAAGGGCACGCCGCGTCTGGAAACCATGGATGTACTTGTCGAGCGCAATGCCTACGGCAGGCAGCTCGGCAGCTTTCGAACCAAGGGGCAAATAGCCGGCATCGACGGTGAAGTGCCGCTGACGTTTATCCGCGCGCCCCGCATCGTCGAGGTCCACGGCGACGCCAAGGCCTTAGCGAAAGTCGACGGTCGTATTGTCGCCGCCCGTCAGGGCAACCAGCTCGGCGTAACCTTCCACCCCGAGCTCGACGACGATACCCGCCTCCACGAACTGTTCCTACAAATGTAGGCATCGAAATCAACAAACGAAACGAGAGTGGATGATCTCCCACTTTGAGCTTGAATGCAGGCTCAAACCGGGAGATCATCCACTCTTGTTCTATGTAGTCGTTTAAGAACGTCCCCAATGACTACAAGGAGTGTCCCAAGCTGCCGGCAGAAAAGGAACGTCCCTAACTGCCGCATCCGGGGCAAGACAACGCCGCAGGCAGAGGACGGACAGCGAGCGGGTCGCATTTGAGGCAAGGTGACGTGAAACGAAAGGGCGCTGACCTTCTGGTCGCGCCCTTGAAGTTGAACGTCAGATTGTCCAAATGCGGCCCGCGCAGCGTCGGCCCGTTACGGCGTTTGGTAAAACGCCGTAACTAAAAACGGTTACCGCGGAAGCCGCCGCCGTTGCGGCCGCCACGATCGCCACCGCGACCGCCGCGGTCGTTACCACGGTTGCCGCTAAAGCCGCCACGGTTGCCGCCGCGGTCGCCATAGCCACCACGGTTGCCGCCAAAGCCGCCGCGACCGCCACGGTCGCCGCCACGGTCACCAAAGCCGCCGCGGCCACCACGGTCGCCGCCGCGACCGCCACGGTCGCCACCACGGCCACCGCGATCGCCAAAGCCGCCGCGGCCGCCACGGTCGCCGCCACGGCCACCACGGTCGTCACGGCCGCCGCGAGGACCGCGGTCCTCGTCCAGGCCCATGGCGACGAGCGGAGCGATAACCTTATCGAGAGCGGCCATCAGCTCGGTGGCCTCCTCGTAAGAAAGCTCGGGCAGGAGCTTCTCCTTCTTGTTGGCAAGCTCGACCAGGCCCTCGGCGGCATCCTCGGCAGCGAAGACAACGATCTTGCGCATATCGCCCTCGGCGTCGTCGATGCGGCCGACCAGATCGGCAGCCTCGGCCTCGGCCATCAGGCCATCGAGCTCACGAAGGCGCATGCCCAGCAGGTCGGACATTTCCTTCTGCTCCATCTTGGGCTTGAGGTCAAGAAGCTTGATGGCGCGCTCGATGTTCGCCATGCGCTCGGCCTTGGCCTCCTCCTCCTTGGAAATAGCAAAGCGACGGCTACGCAGCAGGCGGGCGGCCTTCTGCATCTTGTCCATCAGCTCTTCGTCATCGTAATCAACGGCGGCCTCGACAACCTCGGCCTCCTCCTCGGCGGAAACCTCGTCAGCAGCCTCAACCTCGGCAGCTTCGGTCTCCACGGTCTCGACTGCCTCAACCTCGGCAGCCACGGTCTCGTTCTCGGTCTCGTTCATGATCTCTTCGTTCTCGGACATGAGACTCCTTCTTGGCCCTCTCGGGCATCATCGCCCCATTCGCGGGGCCCGTCGCGCACTCTTTGCGCTTTAAACATTCATGCCTCTCGGCAAAACGTCCATTAGTTTATGGTGTCGCCATCCAATCTAGCTGCAGAATCTATGTGCACACATTAATGCGACATGTGCGACTCGCGACGAGCGTACACCAGCGACGCCACGAACCCGACCACCGCAATCACAGCCGCCACGCGCACGGCAGCTGCAAATCCAATCGCCTGGGCAACGTCGGTCGCAACGCCAGCCGCACCGGCAGTCGCCGCAGAACTTGAGAGCAGGCCGATAAACAGGGACGGGCCAAACGATGCGGCAATCATGTTCCACGTGTTGAGCAATGCCGTTCCGTGGGGATGCTCAGCGGCAGGCAGCGTCTCCAAGCCGGCCGTTTGCGAGGGGCTCAACACCAAACCAACTCCGGCATACACCACAACGGTCACCGCCACGACGACGCCGATGTTCATGCTTGCCGCCGTCATCGAGATGGCAGTCTGCCCCACGGCAATCAGGGCAAAGCCGACCGGCAGCAGCGGCCATGCGCCACGGGCGTCCATCACGCGTCCGCCCACAATCGAGGTCACGGCGTTGCAGGCAATTGCCGGCAAAATGAGCAGGCCCGCAACAAGTGCGGTCATGCCGTATGCGCCCTCAAAATAGAGCGGCAACAAAACGCTCATCGAGAACGTCGTCATCATCGACACCACCACAAGCAGACACGCAGGCCAAAAACGAACGCTCGCCATGGGACGCACGTTAAGCACCGGATGCTCGAGCTTGAGCTGGCGGGCCGCAAACAGGCCGAGCAGCACAACGGCAGCGAAAAGCGTCACGATACCGGCAATCAGATTGGTCGAGAACTCGCCTACGGAATACACAAATGCCGTAATACCGGCGGCGAGCAAAACAACCGACAGAATATCAAGCGTGGCGTTCGAACGCTCTCCGACATTCTGAACAAGCTTTACGCCCGCCGCAGCGACCACAATGCCGGCCACCAGCGGCACTACGAACACCGCCCTCCAGCCAAACAACGTGCACATAAGACCGCTGATCACAGGTCCAAACGCCGGCCCTAGCGTAATGCAGGCACCACCCAGGCTCAGATACAGACCGAGCTTCTCGCGCGGGGCGCAAGACAGCACCACGTTCATCATGAGCGGAAACAAGATGCCCGATCCCGCAGCCTGTAAAATACGACTTGGCAGCAAAACGCTAAACGACGGAGCGATCAGACACAGGACTTCGCCGGCGACCATACATCCGCATGCGAAAAACAACAGCTTGCGCGTCGAGAAACGGCCGGACAGGAAGGCCATGATGGCCGTAAAGATCGACGTCACAATCATGTAGCCCGAGACGAGCCACTGCGCCGTGGTGGCACTCACCGAAAAGGCCGCCATAATGTCGTGCAACGCCACGTTAATGATGTTCTCGTTAAACGCGGCAACAAAGGCCGCAATATACATAACGACGAGAAGCGCCGCAGTGGCCGATGGCGTTACTTGAACTTGTTGCTGAGATTTGCTCCCCATGCATTTCCTTCCTCTTGGAACGACAGTTGCATCGCCCCAGAGGAACAGTCCAGGGCGAAAAATGAGCCCTAGACTTACGCCAGACGCCGTACACGACGAGTCTGACAACATGGTCCAACGTCGAAAGATTGTAACGCGGACGCACAGCTTTCCTTCCGCGCTATTATTAAAAGTCCACGAAAGCATGAGACATGAGGAGCCCGCCATGATTAAGCCCATCATGAAATCCGAGTTCTTTTTGCGCCTGCCTTCCGAAGACGCGGGACCCGACGATGCCGCGACCGGGCAGGACCTCCTGGATACACTCCACGAGCATGAGCACGAGTGCGTGGGCCTCGCCGCCAACATGATCGGCGTGCGCAAACGCATCATCTGCGTAAAGGACGGCAACAGGACACTCCTGATGTACAACCCTCAAATTCTTGAGCAGGTCAATGCCTATCAGACGAGCGAAGGATGTCTCTCGCTGATCGGCGAGCGTCCCTGTACCCGCTATCGCCGCATTAAGGTGGAGTATTTGGACGAGAACTTCGTCCACCGCATCAAAAACTTCTCGGGCTACACCGCCGAGATCATCCAGCACGAAATCGACCACTGCAACGGGATTGTTATTTAGTTCCGCCGATTCAAGAAAGCTCCCTGCAGCAAAACAACTGCAGGGAGCTTTTCATAGTGCGGAGTTTCTATCCCCTACGACTGGCGGTAATGGTCAAAGAAGTCGGCGAGGTCTTCGAGGGACTCTTTGAGTACTTCCATGCGCGGCAGGTACACGATACGGAAGTGGTCGGGCTCAGCCCAGTTGAAGCCGCCGCCACGCGTGATCAGGATCTTCTTCTCGTGCAGCAGGTCAAGGGCGAACTGCTCGTCATCGGTGATGTTGAACTTCTTCACATCCATCTTGGGGAAGATGTAGAACGCCGCGCGCGGCTTAACCACCGAGATGCCGTCAATCTTGTTGAGCGCCTCATACACAAAGTTGCGCTGCTCGTAGACACGGCCGCCAGGACGGATGTAGTCGTTAACGGACTGATGACCACCGAGTGCCGTCTGAACGATCGACTGAGCCGGCACGTTGGAGCACAGGCGCATGTTGGAGAGCATGTTGATACCCATGATGAAGTCGCTCATGCAGCGCTGGTTGCCCGAAAGCACCATCCAGCCAATACGATAGCCCGCAATCATGTGCGACTTGGAAAGGCCACTAAAGGTAACGCAGGGCAGGTCGGGGGCGAGCGAGGCAATCGAGACGTGCTCGTAGCCGTCCATGCACAGGCGGTCGTAGATCTCATCGGCAAAGATCATCAGCTGATGCCTGCGTGCAACCTCGACGATGCCCTCGAGCACCTCGCGCGGATAGACGGAACCCGTGGGGTTGTTAGGGTTGATGATGACGAGGGCTTTGGTCGCGCTCGTGATCTTGGACTCCATATCCTCCAGGTCGGGATACCAATCCGCCTGCTCATCACACAAATAATGTACGGGATGACCGCCGGCAAGGGTTGCGCACGCCGTCCAGAGCGGATAGTCAGGGCTGGGAATCAGGATTTCGTCTCCATTGTCGAGCAACGCGTTCATCGAAAGCTGAATGAGCTCGGACACGCCGTTGCCCGTGTAGATATGCTCCATCTGAACGTTGGGCAGGCCCTTGATCTGCGAATACTGCATGATCGCCTTGCGCGCGGAGAACAGGCCGCGCGAGTTGGAATAGCCTTCGCAGTCGGGCAGCTGCTGGCGCATGTCCTTGATGACCTCATCGGGCGTGCGGAAACCGAAGGGCGCCGGGTTACCGATATTGAGCTTGAGGATGCGCTCGCCCTCGTCCTCCATACGGGCAGCCTCGTCGACGACGGGACCGCGCACGTCATACAGGACGTTATCGAGCTTGGTGGATTTAGAAAAAGTGCGCATGGTGGTGCTCCTTGCAATTTGAGCTGAGGGATGGGGTTCGGGCTTGGAATCGTTGCGGGGTGATGATGCCTCGCCTTGATCGGCGTCGCCGGCAAGCAGCCAGGTAACATCGACCTCCAAAATACGGGCGAGCAGCTCAGCCACATCGCGCCGCGGGATCGTCTTGCCGCTCACATATTGGCTCATCTGACTCTTGCCGAGTTTTTTGCCGAGCATCTCCGATGCGCGGATTACGTCCGACTGGCGAACGTCGCGATCGGACATAGTCTGTCGCAGGCGATCGCTAAACGTCTCTTGGGCCACTAGAACCTCCTTGCTGGCAAAGTTCAATTTATAGAATACGAATTGAACCAAGGTTCAATTTAGGCAGCAGTATAACGCGGCACCTCATTCGAAAGTTCAATTTCATAAGAAAATGCACCAGACTCTGAGATTTGCCCAAAGTGGGCAATGACGCGCACACGTTTAGAGGTATTCGAGGAAACGGGCGGCGGCAAGCGAAACATCGGCCGTTCGATATATCGCATTGATCTGCCGATGAGGATGTCCCTCGAGCGGACGCACGGCAACATCGAACTGACAGCGACGCAAGATGAGCGCGGGAAGAATGCTAACGCCCAGGCCGTCCTCGACCATAGCCATAATCGCATAGTCATCCCAGGTCGACAGCTTAGAGCGCACCGCCAGGCCCGCGCGGCGAAACAGCGGCGTAATCTCGTCGTCGCTACCGCGTTCCAGCAGGATAAACTGCTCGTTGGCCAAATCGGCAAGGGAAACGACCTCCGCGGTGGCAAGCGAGGAGTCCGCTGGCACCACGGCCATCAGCTCGTCTTGCACCAACGGTCGCGACGCCATGCCGGCGCCGCGTGGCTCGCGCGGAATAAAGCCCAGGTCGCAGCGACCTTCCGCCACCCATTGTTCAATCTCTGAGTAATCGCCCATCAGCAACTCATAATCGACGTCCGGATGATCGGCGCGAAAGCGCGCAATCACCGGCGGCAGCACGTGGGTCGCCACACTCGAAAACGTACCGATGCAGATTTTGCCGCGCATGAGTCCACGCATCTCATCCACCCGTCGCTGCAAGCGAGTGAATTCCTCGCAGAGCGCCTCGACAGCCGGCATGACCTGCCGCCCGTCGGCAGAAAGAGCCACGCCCTCGCGACTGCGGTCGAGCACCTTAAAACCCCAGTCGGCCTCAAGATCGGCCACCATACGGCTCACGCCCGACTGCGAATAGCTCAGGCGCTCGGCAGCACGCGTAAAGCTTCCGGCGCGCACCGTCTCCAGCAGCACCTGCATCTTTTGGATATTGGTCTCCACGGCACGTCCCCACCCTTGCATGAGTTTTTGTCATGTTTTCCATGCATTATATTCGCTTTTCTTCTAAAGCCAGTTCACCCATAGTGAACATGTTCGGATATAGAGGGGATGTCAGCGCATGAACAACGGACTGTTTACATACTTAGCAGCATTACTGTTGTTTGGCTCTAACGGCATCATCGCCGCAGCTATCGCACTGCCGAGCTCCGATATCGTGCTGCTGCGCACTTTTCTGGGAGCCCTCTCGCTTATAACCATCCTCGCCACTACCCAACACCATAAGTTGCAGGCGCCATCTCGTCCCCGCGAAGCCGCGGCCCTCCTCCTCTCGGGAGCTGCGCTGGGCGCCAGCTGGATTTTTCTGTTCCGCGCCTACCAGACGATCGGCGTCGGCGTATCCTCGCTGCTGTACTACTGCGGCCCCATCATTGTCATGGCGCTCTCCCCGCTCATCTTTGGCGAAAAGCTGACCGGCGGCAAAATCGCCGGCTTTGTCGCCGTCGCCTGCGGTGCTTTTCTCATTGCAGCGCAAGGTCTAGGCGGCAATATGCCCATTGCGGGCATCGTCTGTGGAATCGCCTCGGCCTTCTGCTATGCATTGATGGTCATCGCTAGCAAGGGTGCGCCGCACATCGAGGGCCTCGAGAACTCCACGCTCCAGGTGTGCGCCGCCTTTGTGACCGCACTGGTCCTCACGCTCATCACGCAGGGCGCTCCCTCATTCCTGTCCGCCGGTATCGCCGCCAGTATTGATTGGCGCGCCGTCGCTATGCTCGGCGTCGTCAACACCGGCATCGGTTGCCTGCTCTACTTTAGCGCCGTCGCCAAGCTGCCCGTCCAGACCGTCGCTGTCGTCGGCTACCTCGAGCCGCTTTCGGCGGTCGTGTTCTCGGCCGCCCTTTTGGGTGAAGCCATAACACCGGTCCGCCTGATGGGCGCCGCGCTTATCATCGGCGGCGCGATTTTTTGCGAACTCGCCGGCAAACGCGCAAACGCCAAGGCTGGCATCGCCCAGACAGCACGTGCTTAAAAGCCCTGCTTTGAAATGCTACCTGCATAGATAAATAATCCCCAGCTGAGGATTATTGTCTAAAATAACCCGATGTGCCAAACTGCTCTTGTATGTATAAAGACGGCATAAAGTTTTTTGTCCTAGACAGATAACCGGATGTCTAAGGGAGTCCTCGTGGCACACAACAAACTGGAGGCAAACCTCCAAGACCAGCGCGGGCAAGGCGGGCACGGAGCCATCCCCCTCTCCGCTGGCATGCTGCTCGTAACGCTCGGCGTCGTCTATGGCGACATCGGCACGAGCCCCATGTACACCATGAAATCAATCGTCGCCAACAACGGCGGCATCGGTACCGTCAGCGAGGACATGATCCTGGGCGCGCTTTCGCTCGTCATCTGGACCATGACGCTCGTGACCACGGTCAAGTACGTGGTAATCGCCATGAAGGCCGACAACCACAACGAAGGCGGCATCTTCGCCCTGTTCAGTCTCGTGCGCAAGGTGGCGCCATGGCTGATTCTCCCCGCCATGATCGGCGGCGCGGCGCTGCTCGCTGACGGCATCCTCACCCCCGCCGTCACGGTTACCACGGCCATCGAGGGCTTGCGCACTATCGAGTGGGGCCATGCGCTTTTGGGTGACGGCCAGACCAACGTAATCATCATCACCATC
>DBGFJU010000004.1:0-23002 GCA_048529485.1 Collinsella aerofaciens
TATGCTTAGAATGCCCGGCGTTTCCTCGATATCGAGCGTTATCTCATCGGGCTTTGTAACGTCCGAAATCATTTGCCCGGGCATCGATGCAACAAGGGACGCCATCTCAACCGTCTGCTCAACCCCACTCGGCCCATAGAAGATAAGCGAGCCAAATAGGACCACGCCCGCAGCAGCGACGACGCAAGCCACCAACAGCAACAAAACAGAAGTGCAACGCTTCATCTTCAACTCCACAAACGAGAGTGTTTTGAGCTCACTTTAAAGCGCCAACTTCATACTGTCAATTCTAGATAGCATATGAACAAAGGCGCACTCCCCCATAGAGGAGAGTTGCAACCTCGATTTTAGCGCCCTCAAGACCCAACGAGCAGCACTTAACAAGTAGCCCCGGTTATACCTTTCTCTGACGCGACCCTCGCGAAGCGCGTGAGCGGCAGGGAAAGGTATAACCGGGGCGGACAAGTATGTGCGTTACTCGGCAGCGGCCTTGAACTTGTTGTAGTTGATCAGGCAGCCGGCCTTGACGATGGCACGCTCCTCGGCCGTCATATCGGCAATGTAGAGCTCAATCTGCTCGACCGTGCCGTCGGCGCGCACCATGTAGGCGGCGATGTCCTTCAGGTCGCCATCGAGCGCGGCACGGATACCCGGCACAAAGACGTAGTCGCCCACCTCAAAGTTGGGCTCGGCCTCCATCTGGAAGGGCACCATGCCCCAGTTCATCACGTTGGAGCGATAGCGCTTGGTGGCGTACTCGTGGACGATGTTGGCCAGACCGCCGATGACGCGCTGACAGCTCGCGGCCTGCTCGCGGGCAGAACCGTCACCGGGCTTCTTGGCATAGAGCATAGAGCCGTACTCGGTCGCCTTGGCGTCGGCAGCGACGCCCGCGCCGGCCAGCGCCTTAAACACGCCGGCAAGCTCGGCATCGAGCGCGGCCAGGTCGCCCGCGGCCTCACCGGCAACACGGCGCTTCTCCACGGCGTCGACCTCCTTGGAACGACCCACGTAGGCCGGGTCACGGCGGCTGAGCGTAAACTCGGCCAGACCCAGCGGATTGGAACGGAAGGAGCTCGTCTCACCCGAGGGAATGAGCTCGTCGGTCGTGGTAACCGGGTCCATGATCTTGGAGCACACCTTGAGCAGGATATCGTCGCCGAGAGGCTCCATCGCGGGCCACGGCTTGATATTGGGACCCTCGACCAGCTCGTCGGCAGGCTCCGCCTTGCCAAAGCCCCAATACACGCGCTTTTTGTACGGCGCGTCGTCAAAGGTGTACTCGCAGGCCTCGTCCCAAGTCTCCTCGGGCAGGTCGGTCGCCGGCGTCAGGACGCCGCCGTTGGCAGCCGTCGCCGCAATGGAGCGAGCGTCCATCAGGGCCACGGCGCTCAGCTGGCCATTGCCCGGCTTGGAACCCTCGCGGTTGGGGAAGTTGCGCGTGGTGTGGCGGATCGAAAGGCCGTTGTTGGCGGGCGTGTCGCCGGCGCCGAAGCACGGGCCGCAGAACGCCGTGCGCACAATCGCGCCGGCCTCCATAAGGTCGTAGATGTAGCCGCGGCGTGTAAGCTCGAGTGCCACGGGCTGGCTCGTGGGATAGACCGACAGCGAGAACTCGCCGCAGCCGGTGCTGGCGCCCTTGAGCACGCGGGCAGCCTGGACCACGGAGTCGTAGTTGCCGCCCGAGCAGCCGGCGATAACGCCCTGCTGCACGTGCAGCTTGCCGTCGACGATCTTGTCGAGCAGGCTAAAGTGCGTCTTGCCCTCGCCGATCTTGGCGGCCTCGAGCTCCACCTCGTGCAGGATGTCCTCGAGGTTCTCGTTGAGCTCGTCAATCTCAAAGCCGTTGGAAGGATGGAACGGCAGCGCGATCATGGGCTTGATGCTCGACAGATCGACCTCGACGCAGCCGTCGTAGTAGGCGACATCGGCGGGCTTGAGCTCGCGGTAGTCGTCGCCGCGGCCGTGCATGGCCAAAAACGCGTGTGTGTCCTCGTCGGTGGCCCAGATGGAGGAAAGGCAGGTGGTCTCGGTGGTCATGACGTCGACGCCGTTGCGATAGTCAGTCGTCATGCTCGCGATGCCGGGGCCCACGAACTCCATAACCTTGTTCTTAACGTAACCCTTGGCAAAGACGGCACGGATGATGGCGAGCGCCACGTCGTGCGGGCCAACGCCGGGGCGCGGGGCGCCCGTGAGGTAGATGGCAACGACGCCGGGATAGGCGACATCGTAGGTGTCGCGCAGCAGCTGCTTTGCCAGCTCGCCACCGCCCTCGCCCACGGCCATGGTGCCCAGAGCGCCGTAGCGGGTGTGCGAGTCGGAGCCCAGGATCATCTTGCCACAGCCGGCGAAATTCTCACGCATAAAGGAGTGGATGACGGCGATGTGCGGCGGGACGAAGATGCCGCCGTACTTCTTGGCAGCCGAGAGACCAAAGACGTGGTCGTCCTCGTTGATGGTGCCGCCCACGGCGCACAGCGAGTTGTGGCAGTTGGTGAGCACGTAGGGCAGCGGGAACTGCTCCATGCCCGAGGCGCGCGCCGTCTGGATGATGCCGACAAAGGTGATGTCGTGGCTCGCCATGGCGTCGAAGCGAATCTTGAGCGCCTCGGGGTCGCCGGACGTATTGTGTGCCTGGAGGATCGAATACGCGATGGTGCCGCGCTTGGCATCCTCGGGCGTCTGCGTAATACCGCGCTCGGCAGCCTCGGCCTCAGGCACAACCTCGCTGCCGTTACGCAGGTAGATGCCGTCCTCGTACAGCTTGACCATACTGTCTCCCACTCTGCCCAAAAGATTTGGGCGCATAGCATACATTCGTTCAATATCGTGCCATAGAACAGTTGCGAGTGGGTTACGAATCTACACGTTCACTTTATCTCAGTAAAGTGAAGGACGAGCCCGGTGCAGGACCGGCAGATTTGGTGCAAGAGTGTCCCTTTCGACTAGTCATTTAAGAACGTCCCCAATGACTACCCCAGCAACACCGATGTTTTGGCAACGCCAGCGAGCGGGCCGCATTTGAGACAAGGTGACGTGAAACGAAAGGGCGCTGACCTTCCGGTCGCGCCCTTGAAGTTGAACGTCAGATTGTCCAAATGCGGCCCGCGCAGCGTCGACCGGTCCGCCGTTCGTTAGAACGGCGGAACCAAAGGCGCAGCGTCGGCCCGTTACGCGGTTTGGTAAAACCGCGTAACTACAAATCCCCTCCGGCGCCCAAAAGCTTGCGCATGACTTGCTCGGGGTTGACCGAGCCGTCGCGCGGGGCCAAGGCGGTAATCTTCTTCTGCATCTTGTACTCATGCAACTCGTCCTCGAGCTGGCGCACGCGGGCGCGGAGCTTTTCGTTCTCGCGCTCGCGCTCCTCGGCACGCTCCTTCATATCGAGAATGCGCACCACGCCGGCAAGGTTGATGCCCTCGTCGGTCAGCTGGTTGATGAGCTCCAGGCGCTCGATATCGGCACGCGAATACAGACGCGTGTTGCCGCCCGAGCGCTGGGGGTTCACCAGGCCCTTGGACTCGTAGACGCGCAGAGTCTGCGGATGCATGCCGGTCAGCTCGGCCGCCACGCTGATCATGTACAGCGGTTTGTTCCTATTGTCCTCGGCCATGCTACCTGATCCCTTTCCGTCTCGTTATCGTCCATCATAAGCCCGCGGGCGCGGGCGTGCGCCATGACCGCCCTAGAACGTCGCCTTGTAACGGTTGACCTTCTCGCGGTAGTCGCGCGTGTCGGCCTCGCGCAGCTTGGTCATCGCGTCGCGCTCGTCATCGGATAGGTTCGTGGGGACCTGCACCTTGATCTCGACAAGCAGCGCGCCTGTGCGGCCACGGTGCTTAACGTCGGGCGCCCCCATTTCCTTAAAGCGGAACTTCTTGCCCGTCTGGGTACCCGCGGGCACCTTCAGACGGACCGTCGCGCCGCCGGGCGTGGGCACGTCCACCGTGCAGCCGAGCGCCGCCTCGTAGACCGAGACCGGCACCTCCATGGTCACGTCGGCGCCTTTGCGCTTAAACAGCGGATGCTCCTCCACGTGCGTGGTCACGACCAGGTCGCCGCGCTCGCCGCCGGCAACGCCATACTCGCCGCGACGCTTGTAGCGCAGCTTGCCGCCGTCGACCGCGCCCGCAGGCACCGAGACCGTAATGGTCTGCTGCTCGCCCGTCGAGGGAATGCGATAGGTGACCTTGTGCGTCACGCCGCGGAACGCGTCCTCGGCTGTCACATCGACGGTCAGCGACAGGTCACCGCCCTTGCGCGCGCGGTTGCGGCCCGCGCCCGCACCAGCAGCGCCCGCAGCCCCGGCAAAGCCCGAGCCCCAATCGCTGCCCCAGGCGCCGTTGCCACTAAAGATGCTGTCGAAGATATCGCCCCAGCCGCTCGCGCCGGCACCGGCGCCGTAGCCACCGCCATACGCGCCGCCCGCGCCCGGCATGCCGCCAAACATGAGCATCTGGTCGTACTCTTTGCGCTTCTTCTCGTCCGAAAGCGTCTCGTAGGCCTCGCTGATCTCCTTGAACTTGGCCTCGTCGCCGCCGGCATCGGGGTGATATTTTTGCGCGAGCTTGCGAAACGCGCTCTTAATCTCTTTGTCGGAGGCGCTCTTGGATACGCCCAGGATGTCATAGAAGGTTTTGCCTGCAGCCATCGTAGCTCCTCTCCTGTTACGTCCGCCGCCCATGCAGACGACGGCCCATGCTTTCATATGGCACTAGGCCAGAAAGGGCCCCGGGTGTTGCCCCGGGGCCCTTCTCAATTACTCCTCGGTGCCCTCGGCCGTATCGGCCGTAGCATCCTCGGGCGCCGCTTCGGGCTCCGGTGCGGGGCGCTTCTCGCCACCGTAGGTCACCGTCACCATCGCGGAACGCAGGATGCGATCCGCCATGCGGTAGCCCTTCTGGTACACATCGTTGACGGTCTCGTCGTACTGCGATGCGTCCTCGACGCGACCCACAGCCTGGTGCTCGAGCGGATCGAACGCCTCGCCCTTGGGGTCGATGGGCTCAACGCCCTCGTGCGCAAACACATCGAGCAGCTTGGCATGTACCGCGTCAACGCCATCGACGAACTGCTTAAAGTCGTCGGAAAGCTCTTGGCTGCGGGCATGGTCGATCGCGCGCTCGATATCGTCGATCACCGGCAACAGCGCGGTGACGAGCTTCTCGGTCGCGCGCTCGCGCTCGGCAATGCGCTCGTTGGCGGTGCGGCGACGGAAGTTCTCCCAGTCGGCCTGCAGACGGGCGGTGCGCTCGGTGGCGTCCTTTGCCTTGTCCTCGGCGGCCTTCTGAGCCTCTGCCGCAGCATCGAGCTCGTTGCGCACGTCGGCAAGCTCTTTCTGAGCCTGCTCGAACTTGAGCTTAAAGTCGTTGTCGGCGGCTTCCTCACCGGCGCGGATAGCAGCTTCCACCATCTCGTCCTCGGTCATCGTCGCCTCCTTGTTGGAATCCTCTACCTGGTTCTCGGCAGCCTCGGCGGCCTCGGCCTCGTTGGCCTCGGTATCGTCGACGGCCTCTACGGGAATCTTCACGTCCTTCTCCTCAGAGTCAACGGGGGCGGCGCCAGCGGCGGCCGCCTCCGTGCGAGCTTTACGGGCGGACATGATTACTTGTCCTCGTCGTCCACAACCTCGTAGTCGGCGTCGACGACGTCATCGTCGGCAGGCTGGGCGCCGGCGGCACCGTCGGTCTGCTGCTGAGCGTCGGCGTAGACAACCTGGGCCAGCTCGTAGGCCACGGACTGCAGGGACTCGCCAGCGGCCTTGATGGCCTCGACGTCAGAGCCCTCGAGCGCCTTCTTGGCGTCGGCGATAGCGGCCTCGGCCTTGGACTTCACGTCGGCGGAAACCTTGTCACCGAGCTCGTTGAGGGTCTGCTCGGTGGAGTAGCACAGGCTGTCGGTCTGGTTGCGGACCTCGACCTCTTCCTTCTGCTTCTTATCCTCCTCGGCATGAGCCTCGGCGTCCTTGACCATGCGATCGACTTCGTCGTCGGAAAGCGCGGTGGAGCCGGAGATGGTGATCTGCTGCTCCTTGCCGGTGCCCTTGTCCTTAGCGGAAACCTTGACGATGCCGTTGGCGTCAATGTCGAAGGTGACCTCGATCTGCGGCACGCCGCGGCGAGCAGCCGGGATACCGGTCAGCTGGAACTTACCGAGCGACTTGTTGTCGCGGGCAAGCTCGCGCTCGCCCTGGAGCACGTTGATCTCGACGCTGGTCTGGTTGTCGGCAGCGGTGGAGTAGACCTCGGTCTTGGAGGTCGGGATCGTGGTGTTGCGGTCGATCATCTTGGTCATGATGCCGCCCATGGTCTCGACGCCCAGCGACAGCGGGGTAACGTCGAGCAGCAGGATGCCCTCGACGTCGCCGGTAAGCACGCCGCCCTGGACGGCAGCGCCGTCGGCAACGACCTCGTCGGGGTTCACGGACATGTTGGGCTGCTTGCCGGTCATGGTCTTGACCAGATCCTGGACGGCGGGCATACGGGTGGAGCCGCCGACGAGGATGACCTCGGTCAGATCGGAGAGCTTAAGCTTGGCGTCGCGCAGGGCATTGGTGACAGGCTGCTTGCAGCGCTCGAGCAGGTCGCGGGTGATCTTCTCGAACTCGGCGCGGGTCAGCGTGTAGTTGAGGTGCAGCGGGCCAGACTGGTTCATGGTGATGAACGGCAGGTTGATGGTGGACTGCTGGGCTGCGGAGAGCTCCTTCTTGGCGTTCTCGGCGGCCTCCTTCAGACGCTGCAGGGCCATGGGGTCCTGACGCAGGTCGACACCGTTCTCCTGCTGGAACTTGTCAGCCATCCAGTCGATGACGCGCTGATCCCAGTCGTCGCCGCCCAGGTGGTTGTCGCCCGAGGTGGACAGAACCTCAAACACGCCGTCGGCGAGGTCGAGGATGGAGACGTCGAAGGTGCCGCCACCCAGGTCGAAGACCAGGATGCGCTGGTCGGTGCCCTGCTTGTCCAGGCCATAGGCCAGGGCAGCAGCGGTCGGCTCGTTGACGATACGCTTGACGTTGAGGCCGGCGATCTTGCCGGCGTCCTTGGTGGCCTGACGCTGGGCGTCGTTGAAGTAGGCCGGGACGGTGATGACGGCGTCGGTGACGGTCTCGCCCAGATACTTCTCGGCGTCGGCCTTCATCTTCGCGAGCGTCATGGCGCTCACCTGCTCGGCGGTGTAATCCTTGCCCTCGATGTCGACGACGGCACGGCCGCCCTGGCCCTCCTTGACCTCATACGGCACGGTCTTGATCTCAGAGGTGCACTCGGAGTACTTGCGGCCCATGAAGCGCTTGATGGAAAACACGGTGTTCTTGGGGTTGGTGACAGCCTGGTTCTTAGCGGCCTTACCCACGACGCGGTCGCCGTCAGCACGGAAGCCGACAACGGACGGGGTGGTGCGGTCGCCCTCGGCGTTCACGATAATGGTCGGAGAACCGCCCTCGAGAACGGCCATAGCGGAGTTAGTAGTACCAAGGTCGATACCAAGAATCTTACTCATTAGAAATTCCCTCTCTCTTTTGCGTTCGCGCCGCCTCGACGATCTGTCGCGCGGCGCTTCGGCTTGTCTTTCAGGATGTAGTGTATCCCCTTATGGGCCGGAATATACAAAATCTAAGTCAATTCATATAAGATTTCTTATTGCTGAGAGTTTAGGTTCTTAAATGCGCAGGTAGATGCGCTGATTGAGTTCTCGGCAAATCTATCGAGATCTATGTAGAGATGGCTGAGGTTTGGGTCCGGGGGCGCCTGGGGCTGCCTTGTGGAAAGCTCGTCCCGGTTTGAGCGTGGATTCCGGGTCGCAGTTTCCGCCAGAGGACTCGACCGGAAAGCGCGACCCGTTTTGGACGCCAATTCTGGATTGCGCTTTCCAGAAGCTCGCTAAATAGCTCAATATTTCAAGTCACCTTTAGCTAACATTTACGCAGCTCAACGGCCCCACCTGCGCGTTTTTTAGTAAACCTTGGCATACTCGGCGAACGGTATGAAGATGCCGGCCAGAGGGTATTGCAAACGGTCGCTCCCGTGGTATGTTTTTGCCCGAATCAAACCGGCGCGCATCGCCTGTAGCGTCGGTCAACAGAGAGGAAACTACCATGGCTCATCCCGTAATTGATGCCGACGAGTGCATCGCTTGTGGCGTTTGCGTCGACTCCTGCCCCGCTGGCGTTCTGGAGCTCCAGGACGTCGCTACCGTCGCTGACGAGGACTCCTGCGTCGCCTGTGGCGCTTGCCAGGACGCTTGCCCCGCTGGCGCGATCACCGAGATCGTCGAGGAGTAACAACTCCCCCACTTGCACACTCAAAAGTACACCGTGCACAAAAAAGGAGGCTTCCGCATCGCCGCGGAGGCCTCCTTTTGCATGTGTGGGCAGCTAATTTGGAGCGGGACCCTTGGCAGTTGCGGTGGAATAGTTCCTGTTTTATGGCTTAGATGCCGATTTTAGGAACTATTTCACCGCAACTTATAGATGCAGCGTCGGCTACGAGAGATCATCCTCGTAGGGCATTAAATCGGCAAGGTAGCCCTTCTCCTTGAGCATGGCCTCGATCTCGTCGAGGGTTTGCTCATCCTCCGCGGCGATGCGATGGAAGTGGTAGCCGCTGGTCACCGTTAGCAGCGGAAAGCTCTTGCCGCTCTCGATATCGTGCAGGTAGCGCTCAACATCTCGACGATTGCGAATGTCCAGGTCGGCCGTGATCTTACCGTACACGCGGTGATTGACGATCACGTTGAGCACGGCGCCGCCGGCGTCGACGATACTCGTGAGCTCATCGCCTGCCTGCTCCACGCTGTGGCGAACCTTGACCAAGCGCGTGGGCACGGCGGGGCTGCTGGGGGCCTCCTGCAGCACATAACCACGGTTGGTTGCCACGACATCGTGCCCATCGGCACGCAGCAGGGCAATATCCTGAACCACGATCTGACGGCTCACGCCAACCTCGCGGGCAAGTGCGCTGCCCGAAACGGGCTCCTTGGCCACCTCGAGCACGTCCATGATGGCACGGCGACGCTCGCGGGCGTTCATTATTTACCGTCCAGCAGACGCAGGTGCTTAAGCGAGAGGTCGAGAATCGGGGCGGAGTGTGTCAGCGCGCCCGAGCTAATAAAGTCGACGCCCAGATCGGCCAGGGCGCGGATATTGCTGGCATCCACATTGCCCGAGCACTCGGTCTTGGCGCGGCCGGCGATAAGCTCAATCGCGGCAGCCATATCGTCGTGGGTCATGTTGTCGAACATGATGATATCGGCACCGGCCTCCACGGCTTCGCGTACCATGTCCAGGTTCTCGCACTCAATCTCGACCGTCGTGGTAAACGACGCGTGGGCGCGCGCCATCTCGATCGCGCGCGTCACGCCACCGGCGGCATCGATGTGGTTGTCCTTGAGCATGACGGCCGTCGACAGGTTGTAACGGTGGTTGCTGCCGCCGCCAATCTCAACCGCCGCCTTCTCAAACACGCGCATGCCCGGCGTGGTCTTGCGCGTGTCGACGAGCACGGTCTTGGTTCCCTCGAGCGCCGCGGCCATGCTGTGCGTGTAGGTAGCGATGCCGCTCATGCGCTGCAGGTAGTTGAGCGCCACGCGCTCACCCGAAAGCAGCACGCGCGCATCGCCGCGCACCTGACCCACATGGTCGCCGGCATGCACCTCGTCGCCATCGGCAACGTCGAGCAGCACCGAGCTCTGCGAATCCAGCAGCTCAAAGGTGCGGGCAAACACATCCAAGCCGGCGATAATGCCGTCGGCCTTGGCGATAAGCTCCACCGTGGCGGGACGCGCCGTGGGGCACACGCTCGCCGTGCTCACGTCCTCAAACGTAATGTCCTCGCGCAGAGCTTGCAAAATCAGATCATCGACGACGAGCTTCATGGTAATGGGATTCATGGTCTACTCCTCCACGGCCTGCGTGCCGGCGGCACGGGCCAAATCATCGATTGCCAGAGGGTCGGCGCCCAGGGCGCGATGACGGCCATCGAGCGCGGGATCGCCCGCCTGCTCCACGGCCAGCGACTCGCCGGTGCGCATGTACCACGCGGCGCGACGACCCCAGACCAGCGCCTCGAGCAGGCTGTTGGAAGCCAGGCGATTCTTGCCGTGAACGCCGTTGCAGGCCGTCTCGCCGGCGGCGTAGAGCTCGGGCATCGAGGTGCGGCCGTCTTTGTCGACCCACACGCCGCCCATAAAGTAGTGCTGCGTGGGCGTAACGGGGATGGGCTCGTCCAAGATGTCGCGGCCGTCCTCCAGGCAGCGCGCGCGGATATTGGCAAAGTGCCCGGTCACCACGTCGCGCTCGACGGGGGCAAAGCTCAGCCACTCGTGCTCGGTACCGTCCTGCTTCATCTGCTCGCGAATAGCGGCGGCGACCACATCGCGCGGCTGAAGCTCGTCGGTAAAGCGCTCACCGGCGGCGTTGAGCAAAATCGCGCCCTCGCCGCGGCAGCTCTCGCTGATCAGGAAGGTGCGGCCCGGCTGTGGCGAGAACAGTCCCGTGGGGTGGATCTGCACGTAGTCCAGATGCTCCATCTTAATGCCATGCTCCTGAGCGATGTAGCAGGCATCGCCCGTGAGCTGCGGGTAGTTAGTCGAATGGTCGTATACGCCGCCGATACCGCCCGTCGCCCACAGCGTGTGGCGGGCATGGATCTTAAACGGCTCGCCGGCATGCACGCCCTCGGCGGCATTTACCAGCTCGTCGGCGGGGCGAACCGAGTTGTCCTCGTCCACGGGAACGGCGACGACGCCGGTACACACCGTGGCGCCATCGCGCTCGCCCGTTAGGATGTCGGTCATGGCCACGTGCTCCAAAATCTGCACGTTGTCCAGCTTGCGGACGGCCTGGAGCAGCTTAGTCGTGATCTCCTTGCCGGTGATGTCGGCATGGAAGGCGATGCGCGGACGGCTATGCGCGCCCTCGCGGGTAAAGTCGAGGCTGCCGTCAGCCCTGCGCTCAAAATCCACGCCCATGGCCAGCAGGTCGTTGATGACCGAGCGGCTCGAGCGAATCATGATGTCGACGCTCTCGCGGCGGTTCTCGTAGTGGCCGGCGTGCATGGTGTCCTCAAAGAAGGCATCGTAGTCCGAGCCTTCGGGCAGCACGCAGATGCCGCCCTGCGCGAGCATCGAATCGCACTCATCGACCGCGCCCTTGGAGAGCATGATCACGCGCGTGCTCGTCGGCAGATTGAGGGCCGCGTACAGACCCGCTACGCCGCAGCCGGCAATGACGACGTCGCACTCCATATCGGGGTATTGCTTGGTTTCCACAGGAATCCTCTCCCTTGAATGTGACATAAGGGACCGTCCCTCATGCAACATTGTTCTAGCGTGCTGCGTACTCGAGCATACGGTCGAGCGTGAGCTTGGCCTGGTCGGCAGCCTCGTCCGACACGCCGATCTGCACCTCGCCCTCACCCGTCTCCAGGCAGCGCACGAGCTTCTCGAGCGTGATGAGATCCATGTTGACGCAGGTGGGCTGCACCGCGGGGAAGTAGAACTTCTTGCCGGTGCCCTGGCAGCGGCGCTCGAGCTCGTAGAGCACACCGCGGACCGTCACGATGATGAATTCGCTCGCGCCGGACTCCTCGGCATACTTGATGATGCCGGCGGTGGAGCCGATGTAGTCGGCCTCGGCCAGGACGTCGGCCTTGCACTCGGGGTGCGCCAGCACGAGCGCGTCGGGGTGGGCCTCCGTCGCGTCGACGATCTGCTCGACGGTGATGATGTGATGGCGTGGGCAGTAGCCGTTGTTGAGGATGACGTGCTTTTGCGGCACCTGCTCGGCTACGAAGCGTCCCAGGTTTTGGTCGGGAATGAACAGAATATGCTGCTGCGGCAGCTCGGAGACGATCTTGACGGCGTTGGAGCTGGTGACGCACACGTCGCTCCAGCTCTTGATCTCGACTGTGGAGTTGACGTAGCAGACGACAGCTAGGTCGTCGCCGTACTCGGCGCGCGCCGCGTCGACCGTCTCGCGCTTGACCATGTGCGCCATGGGACAGTCTGCGCCCGGCTCGGGCAGCAGCACGGTCTTAGTGGGATTGAGCAGCTTGGCGCTCTCGCCCATAAACTCCACGCCGCACAACACGATGGTCTGCTGCGGCAGGCTTTTGGCGAGCTTTGCCAGGTAGAAGCTATCGCCGACGTAATCGGCAACGGCTTGGACCTCGGGCGCCACGTAATAGTGCGCCAGGATCACCGCGTCACGTTGGGTTTTTAGTTGCTGAATGGCCTCGACGAGCTCTGCGGGCACCAGTGCCGCACGCTCCGTTGCCGTCGTTGCCGATGCCAGGCCGGCCGCGATATCGCGTGCAAGCTCCGACGCATCCATGTTCGCGCTCTGTGCCATCAAGGCCCCTCTCTTTTGGCGAATCTTGGGGCTTTAGTATGACACCTAGGTTTACAGCTGACAAGACAGCTGTAAACCTAGGTGTAAAGTTGAAATAAAGATTCAATCATGTGGCAGGTCCATATTCGAACTGGCAAGCTGAGGATAGCTGAGCTCTCGATGGCGCAGGAGGCATCTTTCGCCACCGCAATACCGCTTGGCGCGAGTTGCACGCCGTGGGGCGCAAACGGTCCGCACCCCCGCAAGCGGCGCGTACCCGATGTGGCAAAATCGAACTACTTAAGGGGGCCGAATGCTCAAGATTATTGCCTGCGACGATGATGTCGCTTTTCTAGATAGACTGCACCGGATGATCGACCGTTGGTCGACCGAGACGGGCACGGCGGTCGATGTTGCGCTCGTCACACGCGGCGAGGACCTGCTGGCCCGCCATGCCGCATCGCGCGCCGACATCATTCTGCTCGACATGATCATGCCGCTCGTCAACGGCATGGACACCGCACGCGAACTGCGCCAGGCCGACACCGCCGTGCGCCTGGTGTTCCTCACCTCGTCGCCCGAGTTCGCGCTGGAATCCTACGAGGTCCGCGCCTTCGACTATCTGCTCAAGCCCGTGACTTACGAACGCCTGGCGCAGTTACTCGACGAGCTTTCGAGCATGCGCCCGGCGGCAACCGACGAGCTCGTGATCAAAACTTCCTTTGGCTACCACGCCCTGCGCCTGTCCGACATCGAATATGCCGAGGCGCGCAACAAGCACGTGGTCTTCCACCTGCGCGACGGACGCGATATCGAGGCACTCGAGTCGTTCCGCAGCGTCGAGGACCGCTTGGAGCAAAACGCAGTCTTCTTTAAATGCCACCGCAGCTACCAGGTCAACCTGCGCAATATCGATCACTTTGACCGCACGGACATCGTCATGCGCTCGGGCGCGTGCATCCCGCTTTCGCGCAGTTGCAAGCAGGGATTCCAAGACGCCTACTTTGCGGTGCGCTTTGAGGGTGGGAGACACTGATGGTCTCCTCGGTCGAAATGGTCCTTTGGGCAATCCACCACGCCACGACGCTGCTCTTTGGCGTCTTTGCCTCGGCGGCGCTGTGCGGTGTCGAGATCAACCGGCGTCATGCGCTTGAACTGGTGTTGGTCGGCATCGTGACCGGCGCTGCCTTTTCGATCGCCAATGTCGTTGGCGGCGAACTATTTGCCCGACAGGTTTATCCACTTGCCGTGCACCTGCCGCTTATCGTCTACCTGTGTGCGCGCTACCGCCTGAGCCCGCTGCTTGCCGCGCTCGGCATTACGAGTGCTTATCTGAGCTGCCAGTTCAGCAATTGGATGGGCATCGCCGCCTTTGCCGCAACCGATTCGCAGATCGCGTACTATCTGGCGCGCATCGCGACCACACTCGCCGTCTTTGCCGTCCTGTTGCATTGGGCCGGCGACATCGGTCCACGCTTGGCGATTAAAAGCACCACCGAGCTGGGCATCCTTTTAATCCTGCCGCTCGTCTATTACGTCTTTGACTATGCCACCAACGTCTACACCACGCTGTTCCACTCGGGCTCGGTGGTAACGGTTGAGTTTTTGGCATTTGCGCTCTGTGCCTTCTATCTTATGTTTCTTGCCGTTTACCTGCGCGAATACGAAGAAAAGGAAACCGCCGAGCGAGAGCGCTGGATGCTCGAAACCCGCGACAGCGCCGCCATCAAAGAGCTCGAGGCTTGGCGTCAATCTGGGCGCGAGCTGTCGATTCTGCGCCACGACATGCGCCACTTCCTACGCGGCCTGGCCGCTTTAATTGAGGAGGGCCACACCGACGAGGCGCTCGATCGCATCGACGAACTCTGCGAAGCCGGCGACCGCACCGCCGTACGCCGCTTCTGCGCCAACGAGACCGTAAACATCGCGCTTTCGTCATTTAACTCGGATATCAATAGAAACGGCATTACCGCCAACCTGCGCGCCGCCGTACCCGAAACCATCCACGTAGGTGACGCCGACCTGTTTAGCGTGCTCTCAAATGCCTTGGAAAACGCTATCACCGCCGCAAGCGCCGCACCCCAAGGAAAGCGATTCGTCGACTTTGACCTGCGATTAGAGGACGGCCAGCTGCTGCTGTTAGTTTCCAACACGTTTGACCGCGCGCCGCGCATGGTCGACGGCATGCCCGTGACCCGGCATGCGGGCCACGGCTTTGGCACCAAGAGCATCAAACTTGCCGTGGAGCGCATGAACGGCAACTGTCAGTTCCGCATTAACGGCGATCGGTTTGAGCTGCGCGCTGTGATGTAGAAGTGCGGCGCCGATCTCGCGGCGTGTCTTGCCCGCCAGGCAATCGCTCACCGGCGCCAATCCGCTACAGCGGAGCGGCCGCCGGGGTCAGCTGCTTGATGTAGGCCCACATGCGCTGCTTGGCCGCTTTGTCGGTCAGCGCCGCCTCAAAGCCATCGAGCGCGAGCACGCGGCGGCCCTGCACATGGGCGACCAGGCCGGGCTTGAGCATGGCGGTGTCGAAGTCATCGATCGCCACGAGCATATCGGCGTAGGTCTCGCGCATGGCGTCAGCCGCGTTGTTGTCGAGCAGCAGCACCGCCTCGGGGTCCAAAGCCTCAAGCGCCTCACGGAACAGCTCGCACGGCAGAGTCTCGCCCACCGCGACCGTCCCATCACCCACGCCGGCGACGCTTGCCAGCACGCAAAAATCCTCGGGCGCGTAGCCGATGGCCCCAAGCGCCTTGCGCAACGCCGCGCCATCCGGGCCGGCGGCAAGCTCGCCACCCGAACGCTCGGCCTCGTCCAAATCGCCTTTGACCAGCACGATCGGCGAGCACGCGTTGCCCGCGATACGCACGCCACGACCCGCGAGCGATGCGAGCTCCTGCTCGGTCGCCTGGGCGATGGCTTCTTTTTTCTGGCTTTGTGACGTGGGCATGCGCTCTCCAATCGTTTGCGTGCCCACCATTATATAAAAGAGCCGCCCGCGAGTGGTTGCTTTGCGGGCGGCTGGGTATAAGCACGGTCGTACTGAGTTTTACGCGGCCGAGCCGCGTCGCATTATGGAGGTCACCATGGCTGACATTAATCAGATTACCCCCGAGAACTTCGATTCCATCGTTAACGACAGCCTGCCCGTGCTGGTCGATTTTTGGGCACCGTGGTGCGGGCCCTGTCGATCCCTCTCGCCCATCGTTGACGAGGTTGCCGATGAGCTGGCGGGCAAGCTTGCCGTTGCCAAATGCAACGTCGACGACAACCAGGACCTGGCCATGAAGTATGGCGTCATGAGCATCCCCACGCTGATTGTGTTTAAGAACGGCGAGGAGATTGACCGCTCGGTTGGCGCTCTGCCCAAGGCGAGGCTGCAGGCGCTGCTGGAGAAGCATCTGTAATACGCTTGTTACATGTTGCCGTCTGCCTGCCGTCCATGAGCGCTTTTACGCCGCTCGCCGGACTTCTGAATGCACCGAGTGCAACCACGGATAGTATGGTAGTCACAAACAGCCCCCCAGTGAACGGGTGCGGGTCGCACAGACTCGTACCCGTTTTCTTATGCAGCTGCGCGCAGAGCGGGCGTAGTAAAATCTGAACCACTGAACTGCCCCATACAAAAGGAGATTTTCCATGCATGATGTTGGAATGAACATGAGCCAGCTTGCCATGAGCGTCAAACAGGTCGACGACACCATCGAGCTCGCTCATGAGTGGAGCCATCAGCTGCTGCATGCGACCGAGAATTTTGACATGGAGCGCATCGGCGCCAAGCTCGAGGCCGCCATGGCCGCGCTGCACGAGGCGCATGACGCGCTCGAGGGCTACGAGGAAGCCATCGAGGCCGACCACAACTCCGTCGGCTCCGTGAAGCTGGTGTAACGTGGCCGAACATGAGCACGGCTGCGGGTACGAGCACGAGCATCCGCACGGGGCGGATGGTGACGCAGGCTGCCACTGTAGTGGCTCCGGCTCCGAGCTGGTCCGCTTTTCGGTTACCGCACCGGACGACCTGCTGCGCCGTTTTGACGAACAGATCGCGCGCCGCGGCGACGTGGCCAACCGCTCCGAGGCCGTGCGCGACCTGATTCGCGCCTCGATCGCCAAGGAGCAGATGCGCACGCCCGATGAGCATGTTATCGGGTCGCTCACCATGATCTACGACCACCATACCGGCGACCTGACGCGCCGTCTGGACGAAGTGCAGCACGACTACACCGACGAGATCGTATCGACCATGCACGTGCATCTGGATCACCACAACTGCTTGGAGATTCTGGCGCTCAAGGGTCGCGGCGAACGTGTCTACGAGCTGGCTGACCGTCTGCTGGGCCTGCGCGGCGTTAAGCACGGCGAGCTCACGTGCGCCGCCACCAAGCAGAGCTTGGGGCTGTAACAGCACACATTTCAACGAAGGAGGGTCGCATGCGACATGCGCATATCCATGTAACGGGCATTGTGCAGGGTGTCGGCATGCGACCGTTTGTGTATCGCGAGGCCATGGCGCACGGCATTTGCGGCTGGGTGCTCAACGCGGGCGACGGCGTGCATATCGAGGCGCACGCTTCGGTCGAGGCGCTCGACGGCTTTGTCGCCGCGCTGTCGGAGCACGCGCCTGCCGCGACCCGCGTTGAGCATGTCGAGGTTATGGACCTAGCACCCGGCAACTGGGACGCCGCTAACGAGCAGGGTTTTCGCATTGTGGCGTCACAGGATCAAACTGCCCACACGACGCTCATCTCACCCGACATCGCCACGTGCGACGACTGCCTGCGCGAGCTGTTCGACCCCGCCGACCGACGCTTTCACTATCCCTTTATCAACTGCACCAACTGCGGACCGCGCTTTACCATCATTCGCTCGCTGCCCTATGACCGAGCGGCCACCTCGATGAATCGCTTTCCCATGTGCCCCACCTGCGCCGCAGAGTATGCCGATCCGCTCGATCGGCGATTTCACGCGCAGCCCGATGCCTGCTTTGATTGTGGACCGCATATTACGTGGCGTGAGGTCAATTGCGGTGTTGTGCCAACGGCGGTCGACGCGACACCAGCCGTCGGCTCCACGCGCGAGGCCAGCGATGCCATCATCGAACGCTGCGTCGAGCTGCTGGCTGGCGGCGGCATCGTCGCCATCAAGGGTCTGGGCGGATTCCACCTGGCCTGCGATGCCACCAACGAACAAGCGGTACGCGAGCTGCGCCGTCGCAAGCGTCGCAGCAATAAGCCGCTTGCCGTTATGGTGCGCGACCTTGCCGACGCCGAGCGCCTGTGTCACATCGATGGCGTTGAGCGTAATCTTCTTGCCGGCAGCGTTCGTCCCATCGTGCTGCTGCGTCGCCGCGCAACCGGCAACGACGCCTACGGCTCCCCCGACGCCCCTGAGCTCGCGCCATCCGTCGCGCACGACTTGCCCGAGCTCGGCGTCATGCTCCCCTACACCCCGCTTCAACATTTACTGCTCGCCGCGGCCGCGGCGCGCGGCATGAGCGCACTCGTCATGACCAGCGGAAACCTGAGCGAAGAGCCCATCGAGACCGACGATGCCCTTGCATGGGAGCATCTCGTTGCCGCCGGCATCGCCGACGCGTTGCTCGGCAACGACCGCGCAATTCTGTCGCGCTACGACGACTCCGTGGTACGCGTGGTCGACGGCGACGTCATGCCCGTGCGTCGCGCACGCGGATATGCGCCGCAGCCGCTGTCGTTGCCGGAGCTCAACGGCACCACGCCCTGCGTGCTCGCCTGCGGTCCGCAGCAAAAAGCCACGATCGCGCTCACGCGCGAGGACGCCAACGGTCATACGACCTGTTTTGTGTCGCAGCATATCGGCGATGTCGAAAACGGCGCGACTTTCGATGCCTGGAGCGCCGCACGCACGCGTCTGGAAAACCTCTTTGACCTGGCGGCTGCCGCCTTGGCATGCGACATGCATCCCAGCTATCTGTCGAGCCAATGGGCGCGCGAGCAGGCACGGGAGCACAATCTGCCGCTTATCGAAGTCCAGCACCATCATGCGCACATCGCGAGCGTAATGGCAGAGGCGATTGTCGCAGGCCGGCTTGCGCCCGATGCACGCGTCCTCGGCATCGCCTTCGACGGCACGGGCGCCGGCACCGATGGCACCATATGGGGCGGTGAGTTTCTTATCTCCCGTCTCGCCGATTTTGAGCGCGTCGCGCATCTGCGCACCTGGGCGCTCCCCGGTGGCGCCGCATCCGTACACGATGCCCGCCGCAACGCCTTTGCCCTGCTCAGCGAGCTCGACCTGCTCGAGCACCCGGGAGCTGTGGGGCTCTTGAACAGCCTTGACGAGCAAACGCGCAGCATAACGGCAACGATGATCGAGCGCGGCATCAACAGTCCGCGCACTAGCAGCATGGGTCGCCTGTTTGATGCCGCAGCCGCGATTTTGGGCATTTGCGGCCAGGCAACCTACGAGGGCGAACCCGCCATCGAGCTCGAAGCCGCCGCCTGGCGCGCGCTCGACAGCGAAATCGCCCATTTTCCCGACGACAACGCCGGCTATTCCGCATCTGACCCATCGTGGCTGGACGGCCCCTATGTTCTGGACCAGAAAGCACTCTTTGAGGCACTTTTGGGAGGAATTGAAGCCGGAGCGCCCGCCGACAGGCTCGCACTCGATTTCCATGTCGCCGTCGCGCGCTCCTCGGCGCGCATCGCCAGCGATATCTGCGTGCACGAGGGCATCGACACCGTCGCGCTCTCGGGCGGCGTGTTCATGAACCGACTTCTGCTTCAGCTTCTCACCCGCGAGCTCAAAAGCGCAGGCTTTACTGTCCTTGTCCCCCACACCGTACCCGTCAATGACGGCTGCATCGCCTACGGTCAGGCAGCAGTCGCACGCACTCGCCTCGCACAGGTCGCGCCACAATAGGCTGTTCGGCCAGCCCGCAAGCCGCCGTCTCACAGGCGTAACGCGTTTGCCCGCGAACCCCGCGAGCGCTACCATCAACTGATGGATTATTGAGCGCTCATCCAGCGCAAAGCGTATACAAGGGGAACAATATGTGCCTTGCCGTTCCCGGTAAAGTAGTCAAACGCGACGACGGCCTCAAGGCCACCGTCGACATGATGGGCATCGAGCGCCCCGTGTCGCTGCGGCTCGTGCCGACGGCGCAGGTTGGCGACTATATTCTCGTACACGCCGGCTTTGGCATCCAGATTGTCGACGAGCAGGAAGCACAGGAAACGCTCGAGCTTGTTAATGCCATGTCCGAGCTGGTCGAAGAAGACCAGCTGGCCACCAACCCGGCGGAGGCTTACTAGTGGCGCCCGAGCAGCCGGCTCGCTCCGGTATCGATTTCTCGGCATTCCGCGATCCCAAGCTGGCTCGCGAGCTCATCGAGCGCATTCATGAGCTTGTCGGCGACCGCACCATCAACCTTATGGAAGTCTGCGGCACGCATACCGTGAGCATCGGGCGCTATGGCTTTCGCTCCATTATGCCGGCAGGGCTCAAGCTGCTGAGCGGCCCGGGCTGCCCCGTCTGCGTCACCGCCAACCGCGACATCGACCACGCAATCGCGCTCGCCAACATAGACGGCGCCATCATCACCACCTTTGGCGACATGATGCGCGTGCCCGGATCATCCACCTCGCTCGCTGCGCAAAAAGCGGCAGGGCGTGACATTCGCATCGTCTACTCCCCGCTCGACGCGCTCGACATTGCCGAGCAAAACCCTGATCGCCCGGTCATTTTTATGGGCGTGGGCTTTGAGACTACGACGCCCACCATCGCCGCCGCCATCTTGGAGGCCGAGGCGCGCGGGCTTTTGAACTTCTCGGTCTATTGCGCCCACAAGACCACGCCGCCGGCGTTGCGCGCCATCGCCAACGACCCCGAGACCGCCATCGACGGCTTTATCCTGCCGGGCCACGTCGCCACCATCACGGGCTTGGCCCCCTTTGGCTTTTTGGTCGACGAGTTTAAGACTCCAGGCGTGGTAACGGGATTTGAGCCGGTCGACATCTTGCAGGGTATCTGCATGCTGGTCCAGATGGTTGTTGAGGGGCAACCCGCGATCGACAACGCCTACCGCCGCGGCGTCAATGCCGACGGCAATCCTGTGGCGCGCCAGCTGGTCGAGCAGGTATTTGAGCCGTGCGATACCACGTGGCGCGGGCTGGGATCGATTGCGGCTTCGGGACTCGCCATTCGTCCCGAGTTTTCGCACTTTGATGCCAGCATGCGCTTTGACGTGTCCATCGAGCCGACGGTCGAGCCACGCGGGTGCCGCTGCGGCGACGTGCTGCGCGGGGCCATTACGCCGAGCGACTGCCCCCTGTTCGGCCACGCTTGTACGCCCGAGCATCCCGTCGGCCCCTGCATGGTGAGCTCCGAGGGCAGCTGCGCAGCATATTTCCGCTACCGAGGCTAATAGGTTCCGCCGTTCTAACGAACGGCGGACCAGTCGACGCTGCGCCTCACCCATATAATTCCACCCACGATTGGAGTTTTCGATATGTCCCATAGCGTTACCGATAGCACCGTCCTGCTGGGCCACGGCTCCGGCGGACAGATGATGAAGCGCATCATCGATGAGGTCTTTTTGGATGCCTTTGGGTCGCCCGAGCTGCTCGAAGGCAACGACGCCGGCGTCGCCGCGCTGCCCGCGAGCGGGCGCATCGCCATGTCGACCGACAGCTTTGTAGTCTCGCCGCAGTTCTTCCCCGGTGGCAACATCGGCCGTCTCGCCGTGTGCGGAACCGTCAACGACGTCGCGACCTCGGGCGCCAACGTGCGCTACCTATCGTGCGGCTTTATCCTCGAAGAGGGCTATCCCATGGATAGGCTCCGCCAGATTGTGCAGACGATGGCCGAAACGGCGCATGAGGCGGGCGTGTCCATAATCACGGGCGACACCAAGGTGGTCGAGCGCGGCGGGGCCGACGGCGTCTACATCAATACCGCCGGCGTGGGCGAGGTTCCCACGGGCGTGGCGCTCAGCGGCGCCAACTGCCGCCCCGGCGATGTCATCCTGGTCTCGGGTACGCTGGGCGACCACGGCATCGCCATCATGAGCCAACGCGAGGGCCTGGCGTTTTCGAGCACGATCGAAAGCGATGCCGCGCCGCTCAACCACCTGATTGCCGACGTTCTGGCCGCAGCGCCCGGCACGCGTTGCTTTCGCGACCCCACGCGCGGTGGCCTAGCGTCCACACTCAACGAGTTTGCCCAGGCCAGCAATGTCGCCATGGAGGTCGACGAGGATGCCGTGCCCGTGCGTCCCGACGTGCAGGCCGCCTGCGAGATGCTCGGCTACGATGTGTTGCAGGTGGCAAACGAGGGCAAGATGGTCGCCGTCGTACCGGCCGAGCAAGCCGATGCCGCACTGAGCGCCATGCGCGCCGCCCACTACGGCGAGAACGCCGCCATCATCGGTCGCGTGCTGCCACTTGCCGAGGGCGCCCGCCCCGCCGTGCGCGTGCGCACCGGCTGGGGCTCGACCCGCATCCTCGACATGCTCGTGGGAGAACAGCTGCCGAGGATTTGCTAACGACAAAGGCTCAGGGCTATTAAAGATATTCAGATTCCAAACATGCCCGGCACGCATGCCCAGTATTATGAGGTGCGTTTTGGAACCCAATGACGGGAGCTTTCATGGCAGCAGCTTTTTCCCATGTGATTTTTGATCTGGACGGCACCATCCTCAACACGCTCGAGGACCTGGCGACCGCCGGCAACCATACCTGCGAGACGCACGGCTGGCCTACGTTTGCCGTCGACGAGTACCGCTACAAGGTGGGAAACGGCATGCTCAAGCTGGTTGAGCGCTTTATGCCCGCCGAGCATGCGGGCGACGGCCGCATGTTTGAGCAGACGCTTGCCGAGTTTAGGGCTTACTACGGCGAGCACAAGGAGGACCACACCGCCCCCTATGCCGGCACGATCGAGATGCTCGACCGCTTGCGCGCCGCGGGTGTGCAACTTGCCGTGCTCACTAACAAGGACCACGTCTCGGCGGCTCCGCTTATCGAGAAGTATTTTGGTTCCGAGCGCTTTGCGCTGGTGCAGGGCCGCGTCGATGCGTTTCCGCCCAAGCCCGAGGCGCCTGTTACACTGCATGTGATGAAAGAGCTAGGCGCCGATCCGGCGACCACGCTCTATGTGGGCGATTCCAATGTCGATGTTCTGACCGGTCACAACGCCGGCCTTAAGAGCGCGGGCGTCAGCTGGGGCTTCCGCGGCCGCGCAGAGCTGGAAGCCGCCGGCGCCGACTACGTGGTGGACACCCAGGACGAGCTCGCGGCGCTGATCCTGGGCGAGTAACGAGCGACACTGCTTAACGCAACTGCGACAATTCTTCCGCGCGGAAAGCGCATCCCGTTTTGGAGCTCCGGAATGGGATGCGCTTTCCGTTTGAGACTCATCAGGGAAACCGCATCCCGTTTCAGAGCAATATTCCGGGTCGTACTTTCCGCAACCCACCCCATCCGGAAAATGCGACCCACTATTCGGCCAAAAACCGGGTCGCGGTTTCCCAAGCACTCGATGCAACGCTGGCACAAGGAGTGTCCCCAACTGCCGCCTGGTCATTTAAGAACGTCCCCAATGACTACAAGTGCCGCACCATGGCAACGACGCAGGTAGAGGACGGACAGCGAGCGGACACCAGAACGAACAAATTGGCATGAAAAGAGG
>DBGFJU010000005.1:0-24650 GCA_048529485.1 Collinsella aerofaciens
GGACCTCGACGACTTCGTGGTCCATTGGAACACGAGGAGGCGCCAGGTTAAACTGAAGGGACTGACCCCGGAGGAGTTCCGGAGACAGTCCCTTGCGGCGTAGTTCTTATTTAAGCCGTCCAAGTTTTGGGGTGCAGTTCATCCCATCGGGCGCGTTTCCTATTCGGGCCAAATAAATTGTGTGCGGCCGGCCTCGCCGCCATCGATCAGCAGGCTCTGCCCGGTCATAAACCGGTTGGTCACGCCCACAAAGTAGATCCACTCGGCAATCTCTTGGGCGGTGGCCCAGCGCTTAAGCGGCGTGAGCTCCATAATCTGGTTCCACAGGTGCTCGTCTTCCATCACGCAACGGTTGAGCGGCGTGATAACGCCGCCCGGGTCCACACTGTTGGCGATAGCCTGCGGCGCCAGACGGTTTGCAAGGTTCTTGGTGTAGGCGATAACGCCGCCCTTGCTGGCGGCATAGTCGGGAAACTCCGATCCCGTATGCCCGCTCGCCGACCCCACATTGACCACGGATTTGATAGCCGGCGCCGGCTTGGCGGCAAGCCCCTCCCCCGCAAAGGCGTAGCGCTCGGTCACGTTGATGGTGCCATACAGGTTGGCGGCGATGTCGTCGGCCGAATCCTGCGTACCGGCAACGTTCACGATCACCTGAGGCTCAAGGTCGCCTGGAAACGAGTTAGGCTCGCGGACATCAACAATCAGATGGCGGTAGCGCTCGTGTTCGATCGCCGCCGGCAGCAGATCAAAGCCCACGACATCGTGGCCCTCGTCCAAAAAGCGCTGCACGCACGCGGCTCCGATACCGCCCGAAGCGCCCGTGATCAAAACCCGCATACTTGCTCCTTAGGCGGTTGCGTGGCGCTCGAGGTACTCGGAGCCCACATTCTCGCGCTCCCAGCCGCGCACAACCTTGTAGCCCACGGGGCTCAGGAAGACCTCGCACAGCAGTTCGGCAACAGCGCCGGTCAGCGAGCACATAAGGACCTGTACCCAGGTCCAACCAAAGAACGTGTGGCTCACCACAATGGCAAAGACCAGGTTGTCGATAAACTGGCCAACGCCCGTGGACACATAGGAGCGGAAGGCAAAGCTCGCAAAGTTATTCTTTTTGAGCATACGGCCGAGCGACTGGTTGAGCGTCGAGTTAACCACGGCAGAAACGAGCATTGCCAGCGAAGAGCCCAGCACCACGTACCAGGTGCCGCCGATAGTGGCGTTAAGGGCGGTGTTGACCTCGATCATGCCGGTGTCGTAGTAGGCGCCCCACATGCCGGGCGTGAGCGAGCATGCCCAAAAGCACAGGCTCACGGCCAGGTTGACCAGCAGCGCGAGGATAGAGATTTTGATGGATGCCTTGGCGCCAAAGCGCTTGCAGATCATGTCCTGGCACAAAAACGAAACCCAGCTCACCACAAAGCCGCAATCGAGTGCCAGATATGGTAGGCTGATGAGCTCTTTGTTGGCCAGCAGGTTCATCATGATGACGCTCACGAAAAACAGCGAAACCGTTGCCGCGGGAATGCTCCGCAACAGGACCTTGTAGTCCTCCATGACCTTCTTGATCATTATGTACTCCTTTGGTTTTAGGTTTAACGAGCAGGATATCGGACCCGAACTGCTCGGACGTCTCGGTCTTAAGACGACGGTGGGTATAATAGCCGCTCACACGGCATCAGGCAAGCAAACGGCGCGGCAGCCCCGCAGGGCCACCGCGCCGATGCGTTAAAACACTACGTTGCCAAACTCCGACAGGATAAGGTCGGGGTTGTGGTCGGTTGCCCAATCCACGTTCCACGGGCTCGTGAACAACAGCAGCTTGCCGCCGCGCATGTCCTCGACGCGCAGCGTGTCGCGCGTGAGCGAAAGGCCCGGGATATCAATAGTGTCGGGGTCGTTCTGGATCCAGCGGATGTCCGTATAGGGCAGCGGCTGGCGACGAACCTCAACACGGTACTCGGCCTTGAGGCGGCGCTCGAGCACCTCAAACTGCAGCACGCCGACCACGCCCACAATGACGCTTTCCATGCCGGCACCCAGCTCGCGGAAGATCTGGATAGCACCCTCCTGGGCAAGCTCCTCCATACCCTTGACGAACTGCTTGCGCTTGAGCGTGTCGACCTGCGTAATGCGAGCGAACATCTCGGGGGCAAACGTCGGGATCTGCGGATACTGTACGTGGCGCTTGCCGGAGCACACGGTGTCGCCGATGCTAAAGATACCCGGATCGAACAGGCCCACGATATCGCCCGCGTACGCCTCGTCCACAATGGCGCGGTCATCGGCCATCATCGACGTGCCCGTAGCAAGCTTAAGCTTGCGGTTGCCCTGCACGTGGAAGGCGTCCATGCCGCGCTCGAACTTACCCGAGCAAATGCGCACAAAGGCGATGCGGTCGCGGTGGTTCTTGTCCATGTTGGCCTGGATCTTAAACACAAAGCCGCTAAAGTCGTCGCGGCAGGGATCGACCGGTTCGCTGGTGAGCGTATCGGTATAGGCGCGCGGCGTCGGGGCCAGGCGCAGGAACTCCTTGAGGAAGGGCTCCACGCCAAAGTTGGTGAGCGCCGAGCCAAAGAACGCCGGACTCAGCTTGCCGCAGGCCACGGCATCCAAGTCGAGCTCGTCGCCGGCGCCATCGAGCAGCTCGATGTCGTCCATCAGGTTCTTATGGTTCTCCTCGCCGATAAGCTCGTCCATGGAAGGATCGCCCAGCTCGGCCTCGACCTCGGCGACCTTCTTGGTGGCGTTGGCGTGGCCGTCGCCCTCAAAGGCGATAACGCGACGGGTCTGACGATCGAACACGCCGCGGAAGTTGCGGCCGCTGCCGATCGGCCAGTTCATGGGATACGTATTGATACCCAGGACGTTCTCGATCTCTTCCATGAGCTCAAACGGATCGCGAGCCTCGTGGTCGAGCTTGTTCACAAAAGTGAAGATGGGAATATGGCGCAGCGTACAGACCTTAAAGAGCTTTTTGGTCTGGGCCTCGACGCCCTTAGCGCCGTCGATGACCATGACCGCGGCGTCAGCGGCCATAAGGGTACGGTAGGTATCCTCCGAGAAATCCTGGTGACCGGGTGTATCGAGGATGTTGACGCAGGCGCCGTTGTAGGTGAACTGCAGCACCGAGGAGGTGACGGAGATGCCGCGCTCCTTCTCGATGTCCATCCAGTCCGAGACGGCATGCTTGGCCGAGCTCTTGCCCTTGACCGAGCCGGCAGTCTGGATGCTGCCGGTATAGAGCAGCAGCTTCTCGGTAAGCGTGGTCTTACCGGCGTCCGGGTGGCTGATGATCGCGAATGTGCGGCGCGACGAGATTTCATCCGACAGGCTTGCCATGCGGATCCTTTCTTGCATTGAGTGCATTACGTCGTTGTAACCGCACTATTGTAGCCGCGAAATCCCGCCATAGGGCACCTATCAGGACAAATTCATCAGTTGGGGCCTGGGTAGCCGGGCCAATCGGTATTTGCCTCTTGCAGAACTGTGCATAGTGTATATATACTGTGCTTACCGGTTATATACACGTGTAGCCCAACAGCTAAGGAGCCGCTGTGGACATCATTCTATCCAATTCGAGCGACAAGCCCATCTACGAGCAGATAACCTCGCAAGTCAAAGCTCAGATCTTATCGGGCACGCTCGCTGCGGGAGCCAAACTCCCCAGCATCCGTGCACTCGCGAGCGATCTTGGCGTGAGCGTCATCACCACCAAGCGCGCCTACGCCGACCTGGAGCAGCTCGGGTTTATCTGCACCGTGCAGGGCAAGGGCTGTTTTGTCGCCGAGGGCAACCAGGAGCTTTTGCGCGAAAACCAGCTCTGCCATATCGAAGACCTGCTTGCGAAAGCGGCAAGCCAAGCCGAAACCCTGGGCGTCACGCGCGACAAACTGCACGAGATGCTCGACCTGGTGGCCCCCGAAACCATGCAGTAGCCATCTGCAAGAAAGGCTATACCATGCAAAACTTGCTTGAACTCAAAGGCATCTCACGCACTGTAAGCGACAGCTTTTCGCTGCGCGGCGTCACGCTTGCCGTGGAGCCTGGCCAGATCGTCGGCTTTGTTGGTGCCAACGGTGCTGGCAAAACAACGACGATTCGAGCTGCTCTCGGGCTTATAAAGCTCGATGCCGGCGAAGTGCACCTGTTTGGGCAGCGCTGTGGCGCCGACGCGCCCGATGAGACACAGCGCTGCCTGCGCTCCCGCGTCGGTCTCGTCCTGGACACATGCCCCTTCCCTTCAACGCTCAAGGTGGGCCAGATCGAGGCGCTCGTAGGCCCGGCGTACCCCACGTGGGACCGCGAAACGTTCGCCGGATTCATCAACCGATTTGGCCTCGATCCCAAGACAAAGGTCAAGGACCTCTCCCGCGGCATGGGTATGAAGCTGCAGCTCGCCTGCGCGCTCAGCCACAATGCCAAGCTGCTCGTTTTGGACGAAGCCACCGCGGGCCTCGATCCCATGGCACGCGAGGAACTGCTCGACGAGTTGCTTGCCTTTGTCGCCGACGGCCAGCACAGCGTGCTGCTCTCGAGCCACATTACATCCGACCTCGATCGCGCCGCCGACCGCGTCATCTGCATCGATAACGGTTCGATTATTTTTGACCTGCCGCGCGAGGAAATTACCGACCGCGCCGGCATCGCCCACTGCACCCAAGCACAGGCCGCCGAGCTTATGGCTTGCGTCGAAGGCGCCCGCGCCGCCCACCACGCCTATAGCGTGGACGTGCTCGTGCCCAACCGTCGCGAAACGCTCGAGGCCTTTCCCGAGATTCCCTGCGATCGGGCAACCATTGATGACTATCTGCGCCTCACGCTGAAAGGGGCTTCAAAATGAAACGCGCCTTTATGTCCGAGCTCGCCATCGTTCGCACGCTCACCCCGAGCATCGCGGGCGTCGGCCTGTTCATCTTCGTCGTGCTAACCCTTGCCAACGCGTCGGATGGCGATTCCGGCATGAGCGCCGGCGCCTGCGCGGTCAGCGCCATGTCGCCCATCATGGTCATGAGCTCGCTGGCCGGCTTCGACAATCAAAACGGATGGGAGCGTTATCGGGCAACGCTGCCTCTCACGCGCAAAGACATAATTTGCGCACGCTACCTGTGCATCGTTGTCTTCTCGGCCATCATGGCCTGCGCCGCCGTGCTTTTGAACATCATCGCCCTTCCGTTCTTCAACAGCGCTGGCGTGGCCTCGACAGGACAAACCATCTTTGAGATCGCAATTGCCTCGGCAGCATCGATGCTCATCTCCCTCATGATGGTGTTCTTGGCACAGCCGCTGTTCTTCCGATTTGGACACATGGAGGCACTACGCCTATCCGTTGGCCTGTTTGCCCTACTCGGATGCCTTACCATGGCAGCGCTGAGCTCCTCCAACCCCATCAGCAACTGGCTTATGTCGATTGCCGGGGCGAATCCCGATCCTGCCGTCCTTGGCTGTCTGTGTGCAGGAATTGCCGTACTGGCGCTCGCACTATGCGCAATCAGCTGCACCGTCAGCACCAAGGTTTATCGAGTACGCGATCTGTAGCCACACGAGTCTCAATCCGCGAAGGACGCGATCGCCGCCCCTCCCCGCAAATCCGTGGCAAAGGGCATGTCCCCGGCGTGCGCCACTGTACTACTTGCGCAGCGGCTTGGGCAGTGGAATGCCGGCGGCGATGACGGCCGCGATGATCATGCAGACGATACCCTTGAGTGGGAAGCACATGAGCAGCAGGCCCACGACCATGACGGGCTGACGCATGACCGCACCCATCGTCGATGCCGTGCAGACGGCGACGCAAAAGACCGGATCTGCGCCGGTGAGGATGGCAAGGCCATAGCCCAGGCTTACGCCCGAGAAGATAACCGGGAAGAAGTGACCGCCGCGCCAACCAAGGTTGATGAGGGCGGGCGTCAGCATGGCCTTAACAAGACCAGTCGCGATAAGCACGCCAGCGGGAATGGTCAGATAGGTTTCCATGAGCACGTCGGCCTGGGTCTCGCCGGCAAACATGGTATAGGGCAGGACCGTGCCACAGATGGCGAGTGCCAGACCGGCCAGCATGGCCTTGACGACAGGACGCTCCCCTATTGCATGGGACAGTGCCTCGCTTGCATGCTCAGAGACAAAGTACAGCCAGCCGCAGACGGTGCCGATCAACGACAGAGGGACGAGCCAGGTAAGCTCTAGGTTGCCCACCTCGGCGGACTCGAACCTGGGCATGCCCATGCCGCCGCCCACAAGCTGTCCAAGCAGCAGGTAGGTGCCCAGACCGCCGGCAATCGCAATACCGTAGACCACCGTCTTTTGCGCCTTGGGCAGCTTGATGGTGATCTCGCCGGACGCGGACTCATCGTCGGCGTCTTCACCCTGGCCGTCGGTGCTACCGGCAAGCGGCGCCACAAAGCCAAAGACGGGCGCGGTAAAGAGCGCCGTCAGGGCAGCCTGGGTGCCCAGCAACGTGAGCTCCCTAAACTCGGCGCCAAAGCGACGCATGCGGTCGCCGACCCAGCTGCACAGACCGGCGATAACGCCGGTCAGGCCGGCCTCCGGTCCAATGCTTCCGCCAAACAGCAGCGGCAGCAATGCCGCGAGCGAAAGCTTGCCCAGGTTGTCGTACGGGTAGCGCCCGTCTTGCTTAACCTTAGCCATCACCTGGTTGAGGTCATCGGTCTTGGTGCCTGTCATCTTTTCGTACAGACCGATTAACAGGCCGCCCAGCAGGCAGACAAAAAACGGGTACGGCAGAAAGCCAAACGGGCCGCTGGCAAGCTCGGGCGAAGCGACGCCCAGCGCGTGCGGAATCTCGGTCCATAGATAGTCGATACCGTGCTCCATCGCAAAAAAGAACAGCCAGACTGCGGCACCCGCGAGTGCACCGGTCACGGCAACGCTGACCAAAAACAGCGCGCGGTTCGTGGGTTTGGCAAGGTTATCCATCGGGTCCTCCCGCGGTCAAAGTCGACATAGATACGTTTTATTGTAGAGCGAGCGTTACCCGAACGAGCCAACCACCTGCGCCGCAAACGGCACCATTGGGAGCCATAGTGGGGCAGGCTCAAGACTTATCCGTTGATAATCGAGGCAATCTCGCGCAAATCGTCGGCAAAGTAGATACCTTGCTGGCGCTGCGGGCTCGATAGGCCCTTATCAATCATGTGCCCGAGCAGCGCCTTGAGGTCGTTGTAGTAACCGTCCAGGTTATACAGGATGCACGGAGCACTCAGGTGCCCCAACGACACCGCGGACATGACCTCGGCAATCTCCTCGAGCGTGCCCGTCCCACCGGGAAAGGCGATGAACGCATCGCCGAGCTCAATCATCTTGGCCTTGCGCTCCGCCATATCGCTCGTCACGATGAGGTCGTCGATACCGTCATGTTGAAACTCGGCCTCGATAAAAAAGCTCGGCTCAACACCCGTCACGCGTCCACCCGCCTCGAGTACGCTATCGGCAAGCGCACCCATCAGGCCCGACTTGGAGCCGCCGTATACCATCGCGTGGCCGCTGGAGCCAATCCACGTGCCGAGCTCTCGCACTGCAGGCAGAAACGCCGGGTCATTGCCAGCGTTGGCACCCAGGTACACGGTGATGTTCATATTTGCCCCCTGTTGTGGCGCACGACGTTCGTCTTAGCGCTGGCGTCGACGATACTCGCGCACGCGACGCGAAAGATCGGCAAGCTCGTCGCGATCGAGCTCTTCCAAATGCTCCAGATCATTCATAAAGCGCGCCATGGTGTCCTTTTGACGCATCTTGATAAGCGTATTGCAGTAGTTCACCGCCACGCCCGTGAGCATGGCGATGTAGAAGATGCTGATGACGCTCAGAATGACGGTAATGGCGCGGGCAACCGGTGTCTCGGCCGGGATGTCGCCAAAGCCGATGGTCGAGACTGTCTCAAAGCTAAACCACAGGCCATCGCCAAACGTGAGGGTCGTGGGCTCGGACAGCCAGACGGCCGTCGAGCACAGCAAGTAAAAGACGAGGAATAGCTCCGTAATGCGCACGAAGCCCGCCTGGCGTAACACGTCAGCAAGCGTCCTGAGCTTTTTCATCGCGACCCTTTCCACGGACAACCAATCACGTTCGCTCGGTATTGTCCCACGCCTCCCCCGCAAACGGAACTAGTCATCGGGGACGTTCTTAAATGACTAGTCAAACAAGAACGTCCCCGATGACTAGTCGTTTAAGAACATCCCCAATGACTACCAGCTGCCGCCTGGGCAGGCTGAGCTGGTATCCTTATGCGGTCATGTCTCGATTCGTTAGGATTGCATGTGAGAGCTGCCACTGTCCTTCGTTCAGTTATATGTCGCACCCTGGCCGCCGCGCTTACCGCGCTCGCCGTACTGAGCGCCGTCGCGCCCGCCCCTGCCTTTGCCGCCGACTCCGATCAGCAGGTCAAAACGGTCCGCGTCGGCTGGCTCGTCAACAACGAGGGCTTCCAGGACGGCACCCCCGGCGAGCGTCTCTCGGGATGGGGTTACGAGTACCTCCAGACCCTGTCGTACTACACACCCGGCTGGCAGTACGAATACGTCTCCGGCACCTTCACCGAGCTTATGGAGAAGCTCGAAGCCGGCGAGATTGACCTCATGCCAAACATCTCCTACTCCGAAGAACGCGCCCAAAAACTGCTCTTCTCATCGAACCCCGAGGGCACCGAGCGCTACTACATCTATGCCAGGCCCGAGCGCGACGATCTGGCCAAGGGTGACCCCCGAGCGCTCCAAGGCCTTACCATCGGCTGCAACCCCGGCGTTATGCAAACCTTCGTTGGCCAGCAATGGCTCGCCAACGAAGGAATCGCCTGCACATACAAGGAGTATGACGGAAACTCCGTTCTCTTTGATGCGCTGGCAAACGGCGAGGTCGATGCCGTCATCATGAACGACACGACCTCGTCGCCCAGTGCCTCCCCCATGTTCTACATTGGGTCGAGCGACTACTATTTTGCCGTCCCCAAAAGCCGCCCCGACCTGATGGACGACATCAATGCCGCCATGACAGCAATCGCCCGCGTCAACCCACGCTATAACGACGAAGTCAAATCTCACTACTCGGCCCAAAACAGCGGTTCATCATCGCTCAACGGCCCCGAATGTTCCTGGCTCAAAGCAAACAACAACACCATCACGCTCGGCTACATTACGGGCAAACTCCCCTACTGCAACGAAGACGAAGACGGCAAAATGGAAGGCTCGCTCGCATCGCTTGCGACGACGCTACACGATAAATTTGGCATTACGGTCAAAACCGTCCCCTTTGATAGCTACAAGATGATGTCAAAGGCCCTGTCAAAGGGAAGCATAGACGTTGCGCTGCCGGTATACCGAGATTACTGGTTTGCCGAGCAAACAGGCGTTGCGCAGTCGGTATCGTTGGAGACCATATCCCTCACCGCCATCCACACCGGCAGCGACCTGAACAAAGACCTTCAGAACATCGCCTGTACCAAATCATCGTTTGTCAACCGAAATGCACTTGAAAGTCTATTCCCCACAGCGACCGTAACCGAATACCAATCCGACGATGAAGCGTTCGACGCCCTCAGGAAGGGAACGGCGCGCTGCATCGTCGCTCCCAGTTCACGCGTAAAAACCATCGGTGACCGTTATGATCTCGAGGACTGCGAGACGGTCGAGCTCCCTGACACCTGTGACCTCGCGTGCTTGATGTCGCGCGGCAAGCCCGAACTGCTGGGAATCATCAACAAGGGCATCATCAATGCCGGAGAATCGCTCTCCGCAAGTAATTACTCCTCCACGTCGTACACGGCCCAGGAATCCAACACGCTTCAATTCCTTTATCGCAACCGCACCGCCATTGCAGCTACCCTCATCGGTATGTTGTCGGTCGGCATCGTCCTGCTCATCTGGGCGCTCGTGCGCGCTCGAACCGAGCGCAAAAAAGCCGATGCTGCCAACGCCGCTAAGACGGCATTCCTCACGCGCATGAGCCACGACATCCGTACGCCGCTCAACGGTATCCTGGGCCTTATCGAGATTGAGGAATTGAAGGAAGGCGATATCAAGGTCGCCCGCGAGAGCCGTGCCAAGGCGCGCGTTGCCGCCAATCACCTGCTCTCGTTGATCAACGACATCCTCGAGATGGGCAAAATCGAAGACCGCAAGCTAACACTGGAACATGCGCCTTTTAACCTCAAAGAGCTCTGTGATGATACGCTGGTTCTGTGCAAGCTCCGCGCGTCCAGTAACGGCATCACCATGCAGGACAATAGCCTGCCGTACGCCACGGGGCCATACATGATCGGCAGTCCCACCCATATCCGACAGATCATGATCAACCTGTTAGACAACAGCATTAAGTACAACAAGCACGGCGGCTCCGTCACCTTTAGTTCAAAGACCAAGCCACTCGATAACGGGCGCGCGCTCTTTTGCTTTAGCGTTTCGGATACCGGCATTGGCATGACTCCCAAGTTTTTAAAGCATATCTATGAGCCGTTTGCCCAAGAAGGCGACGATGCGCGCAGCAGGTTCCAAGGAACCGGCATGGGCATGCCAATCGTCAAGTCGCTTATTGAACTGATGGGCGGCACCATCGAAGTCACCAGTGAGCTCCATGTGGGCACCTCGTTCTACGTGGAGATTCCGCTCGATATCGACGAGAATCCCCAGGCGCGGGCGAATACGGTTGAGAGTGCGCCTGACTGCTCGCTCACCGACATGAACGTGCTGCTCGCCGAAGACAACGAATTGAATGCCGAGATTGCCCAGACGCTGCTAGAATCCGAGGGCGTCGTGGTCACCCGCGCCGCCAACGGCAACGAGGTCGTCGATCTGTACCTGTCGCATCCCGCCGGCAGCTTCGATGCGATCCTGATGGACATTATGATGCCGGACATGGACGGCTATGAGGCAACCCGCGCGATTCGTCTGAGCGAGAAGGTCGATGCAGCCGATATCCCCATCATCGCGCTCACCGCCAATGCCTTTGCCGAGGACGCCAAGGCGGCACACGATGCCGGCATGAACGCCCATCTGTCCAAACCGCTCGACTTTAACAAGCTCAAAAACATACTCGCCCGCATCAAGAAAAACGGATCCGTTTCGCTATAGTTTGTGCTCAACCACCACGCACGACCAGAAAGGAAGCCAACGATGTTTAGGCCCTTACGTCGAAAGAAACGCGCCATCACCGACAAGGAAGCGCGCGAACTGCTCGCTACCTGCAAGCGCGGCGTCTTTGCCGTCAACGGCGACGATGGCTACCCGTACGCCATTCCCGTCAACTACTTCTTTGACACCGAGCACGACAAGATTTATTTCCATGGCGCCAAAGCTGGCCACAAGGTCGACGCACTCAAGCGCGATGACAAGGTCTGCTTTACCGTTTACGGAAACGAGTGGTACCAGGACGGCGACTGGGCTCCCTACGTTATGAGCACCGTCGTCTTTGGCCGTTGTCGCCTGGCGAACGACACTCCCGCGTTTATCGAAGAAAAAGTCCGCCAGCTCGCCCTTAAGTACTACCCTTCCACCGAGGAAGTCGAAGAGGAAATCGCCAAGGACATTAAGGGCGTCCAGCTCTACGAGATTACGATTGAGCATCTCTGCGGTAAGCAGATTCAGGAAAAGTAAGTCCCTCAGCAGGCCTCATCAATAGCAATATGGCTCGGTTCCAACCCACCTTGGAACCGGGCCATACGCTTATGAAGCGTCGGCGGCTATGTGTGCAAGCGCCTCAACGAGCTCCTGCGAGCTCACGGGTTTACTCAGGTGCGCGTCCATGCCTGCCTCACGCGAAAGCCTGCGGTCGTCGGCAAAGGCGTTGGCGCTCACGGCAATAATCGGCGTGGTCGCGGCATCCTCGCGATCGAGTGCTCGAATCCGACGCGTAGCCTCAAGGCCATCGATGCCAGGCATCATGATGTCCATCAACACCACGTCGTACTCGAACGGCGCGCTCGCGGCAAACATCTCGACGGCAGACTCACCATCCTTGGCATGCGTCACGACGGCACCGGCACGGCTGAGCGTAAACTGCGCGATCTCGGCGTTCAGATCGTTATCCTCTACGAGCAAAACGCGCAGGCCCTGGAGCGCATCGCCATCGCCCGCACCTACGCGAACTGCCTGAAGAATCTCGGAGCGGTCGCACTTCTCGAACGGTAGGCGGATGGTAAACGTCGTCCCCTGCCCCAAGACACTCGTAAAGTTCATGGTTCCGCCCATAAGCTCGACCAACTGTTTTGCGATGGGCGCGCCCAGGCCAGTTCCCGATGAAGCGCCTTCCACCTGCTGCTCCTCGCGGCAAAACGGCTCGTAGAGGTGCTGCTGGAACTCCTCGCTCATGCCAATACCGTTGTCGGCGATCGTGTATTCATAGACGGGGACGCCATCCGCTGGCTCCACCTCGCGGCACACCAGGCGAACATAGCCTCCCTGGCGGTTGTACTTGACAGCATTGCCGGCAATATTGAGCAACAAGCGCTTGAGGTGCGTCACGCTCACCCGCACATAGGGATGATTAAGCGTCTGCTGGTCGCAGATAATTGTCACCAGGCGCTCCTCGGCCTGGCGCTCAAGAATATCGCGCACCTCGTGGTTGAGGGTCGCCAAGTTTGTGGGAACAAGCTCCAGGTCGACCTGCCCGCTCTCCAGGCGACTCATATCCAGCGCCTCGTTGGCAAGGTCGAGCAGCAGTCCCGATGCCGTCCAGATCTTCGAGCGGCACTCGGTCTGCTTTTGCAGATCGTCCGCATTGGCATCGCCGACCTCGACCATGCCGCGAATGCCGTTGATGGGCGTGCGCAGATCGTGGCTCATGCGGCGCAAAAACTCCGTCTTTGCCGAGTTGGCAGACGAGGCCTCACGCGCCGCCTTTGCCAGCTTGTCGCCATAGTCGCGCTCCTGCTGCAGCAAGTCCGTCAAACGTCGACGATCAGCGCGGCGGCGCGCCATCACAACAACGGCTATAACACCGCTGTAGAGCACCAGCACGCCGACAGCAACAGCCGCGACGACCTCAAAGTAACGCCGCGCCGAGGCATAGGTGTACACGTAGAACCCGCGCGCTTTTCCAAATGTGCCCAAATACCACTCGCCGTTGGCGTTAACCAATCTGACCTTACCAGCCGGGCATCGATCCTTTATACCGTCGACAATGAAGACATCCGTCGCAGGCAGATCAAACACGCCCAATATGGTGGGTTCAACGGCATTGGTCGCAACGACCTTGCCGTCGCTTTCGATCACGATATTGCCGCTGTCGATGGTCTCATAACCACCGAGCAAGCTCTGCAGTTTGAGCGTATTGCTCGCGACCGCCTTGGCGCTCTGGTGTCTCACTGCGGCAACGATGCCCTCGCCATCCTGCCTAGTCACGCAGCCAATGTCTGCGACCGAATCATCCGCAAGCGTGATACGGGCGGTATAGGACTTAAGCGGATGGGCCGCCACCTCCAACACGGGCGCTTCCTTGAGATACGTAGCGAGCGACTCGTAGCCCACGTCATCCGTCGAGCACTCGGACACCAAGCTGCCCGATGCGTCCGTTACGATCAGTGCACTCACGTTGAACTGGTCGGCATATTGCTCCAGCGTGGCGTTATCCACCGAGCGGTCGCGCTCCATATCGCGCGCTGCCTCTCCGGCAATCTCCATAACACGAATCAGGTTTTTGGTCGTATAGGCGCTGTTGAACGCATCGTAGGAAAGGCTCTGCGTCGCCACGTAATCGACAACGTCGGCAAAGCGCTGCTCGGCTTGGGCCGTCGTGTAACCGTAGCTCATCATGCCGGCAACAACCGAGAGCGCTATCCCCAGCAGGGCGACAAGGAGCCATGCCCCTGCCGAACGATTGCCCCGCTCCTGAGCGGCGTGGTCGGGCGCATCAATCATGACAGGCCCTCCATATTCAAAAATGGCGAAGGGTCATCAAAGTACTTTGACACCAGGCGTTCCATGGTGCCATCGGCAAGCATTTCTTGGTAGGCACGGGTGAGCTTAACGTCGATGCCGCGCGTATCGTTGATGTCGAAAGCAGTGCCCAAACCAACTTCTAGCAGCGGCTCATCCAAAATGCGATACGTTACGCCATAGTCTTTTTCGTAGGTGAGCAACGACGACTCATGTGCGGCGATGGCGTCGACCAGGCCCTCGACGAGCGCCGGATTCAGGTATGAACGGTCCGAAAAACTGTAGAGCTCTTTGATCTGCGGAACGTTTTCATTTGTACGATTGAGCAAAATGTCCTCGGGCTTGGTGGTGGATTGAACCGCCACGACCTTATCCTCAAGATCAGCAAGCGTGTAGATATCGCTCTGGGGATCGACCGCGACCACCTGGCGGCTCGCAAGGTACGGGCCGGCCCAACGATACTCGTTTTCGCGACCCGTCATGCTAAAGCTGCCCATGACACAATCGAGCTCGCCGCTCGCCAGCAGCTCTTTCTTCTTTTCCCAATCGATCAGCTGATACTTTGACTTGTAACCAATGCGGGCCAAAGCCTCGGTTAGTATCTCGACATCCAGGCCAACGATATCGCCGTACTCGTCGGTATACACAAACGGTGGATAGAGGTCGCTGCCGACGTTGAGCGTCTTCAGGTCGTCGTCCTTTACCTGCGTGGCGTCCGGGGCTTTTGATGCTGGCGTCGAGGCTTCGTCATTGTGCCCGGAACAGCCAGCTATCGCTACGACAAAGGCACTCGCTACCGCAAGCGCAACAAACAACGATATGGCAACCGAGCGACGGGGTCTTTTCATCGAGCTCCAGACGATCCTGTTTGCAGACTGAAATGCTAAATAATAGCAAACGAAACCACTCGAGTGCCCAATGGTTACAGACGTTTTACCATGCGGGGCCTTCCAGCCGACTTGGCAGAAGGCCCCGCATGCAGTGCTCACTTACCGTGCATTAAAAACGTAGCGGTCCAGGCGGTCGCACGCCTCCCTTACGCGCGAAAGCGGCAGCGCCAGATTCACGCGAATGTGGCAGGGCCCGTGGAACGGGCGGCCGTCCTGATATCCCACGCCCACGCGCGCCCCCTCGTCGAGCAGCCACTGAATATCGCGGCCATGCTCGCGGCACCACTCGGTGCAGTCCAGAAACACCATGTACGTGCCCTGCGGACGCGAATAGGACACACCCTCAAAATGCTCATCCACGTAATCGCAGAAGTACTCGATATTGTCGGCAAGCACCTGGTTGAGCTCGTCCACCCACTCGTAGCCTTGCGGCTGGTAGGCACCGATAAGCGCATGCATGGAGAGGACGTTCATCTCGTTGTAGTGAGTCTTGTTGGACACGGCGCAGATGCGGTCGCGCAGCGTCTCGTTGTAGATAATGTGGTAGCTGCCGACCAGACCCGCCAGATTGAACGTCTTGCTCGGCGCATAGAGGGCAACCGTGCGCATGCGGGCATCCTCGCTCACCGACTGCGTCGGGATATGCTTGTGTCCCGGCAGGATGATATCGGACCAGATCTCGTCCGAGATCACCACGCAATCGTGCTGGCGATAGATGTCCATGGCGCGCTCAATCTCGTCGCGCTCCCATACGCGGCCGCAGGGATTGTGCGGCGAGCAGAATACCGCGGCATGGATGTGGTTTTGGGCGAGCTTGCGCTCCATGTCCTCAAAGTCCATGCGCCACACGCCCTGATCATCGAGCTTAAGCGGGCTGTGGACAATACGATAGCCCGCGGCTTCGATAGACTTGGTAAAGCCGATGTAGGTGGGGCTGTGGACCAGCACCGCATCGCCCGGCTGAACATACGCACGCAGCGTCGACACGACACCGCCCAGCACGCCGTTTTCGTAGCCGATATGTTCAGGGCGCAGGCACTCGACGCCATTGCGGCGGCCCTGCCATTCGATGATGCGGTCAAAGTACTCGGGGCGCGGATTGAAATAGCCAAACATGGGGTGCTGGGCGCGCTGAATGATGTGTTCCTGGACCGTGGGCACCGTGGCAAAGTTCATATCGGCCACCCACATGGGAATGCGGTCGAAGCCCTCGTCGGGTGCGTTCGGAGCCATACCGGGGATCTCGCCCCAAGAGTCAACGGCGATGGAGTCCATGCCGTGGCGGTCGATAAGCGAGCTAAAGTCGTATTTCATGCTGAGCTCCCGTGCAAAGTGATTGTTTTGGTAGGCGTTATTGTCCACCAGCACGGGCGATTTTGGCATGGGGTTTGGCGCTTAATTTGACGGGTGCGGACGAATGGTAGGTTAGTCTTGCGCGTCGTTGACGGCGACCACGGTTAGCTGGGCTTTATCGACCGTAAAAGATATGTCGAGCCCGGCAAAGGCCAGGTGATAGACGCGGTTTGGCTCGTGCTTGCTGCCTGCGCGGCGCGGGTCTTGGCGAAGGACCTCGACCAAGCCGGGGAGCTTTGCGGGCGGGACCATATCCTGCAGCGTCTGCGGGAACTCGATGTCGAGCTCTTGCCACGGAGCGTCCTCGATCCAGCCGCCGGTCGCATCCGGGTGGCAGTCCGCAAACGGAATGTAGGGCTTAATGTCGTAGATGGGCGTGCCGTCGCGCAGGTCGGCCCCCAGCACATGGATGATGGGGCCATCGTCAGTGAGCTCGACACGATCGAGCTTGACGCAGGTGAGCCCAATGGGATTAGGGCGAAACGGACTGCGCGTGGCAAACACGCCCACGCGCTCGGCTCCACCCAAACGCGGCGGGCGCACGGTTTTCGACCACTTGACGTTGGTGCCGGACCTGTCCTGCGACTTGGCATCGGCAGCTATGTCCTTAGCCGTGCCGCCGGGCGTTCCGTTTTCGAAGCGCCACAGCAGCCATAAGTGAGAGAAGGAATCCAGACCCTCAACTGCTGCGTTGGAGGCAAATTCCGGCTCAAAGACGATGCGCCCCTGCAGATGGGGCGCCAAAAAGCTGTTGCGCGGGATGCCGAACTTCTGCGGCAGGTCGGTATGTATGCGTGCAATAGGTTCCATGCCGGTCATTGTACGGCATGGAGGCGTGGGGCGTTGCGCGCAATTCTTCGCCGCGGTCTCCCGTCGTGCAACCAACGGTTGCTTGGAAGGGCGTCTGCCGCCGCGTATGCTTAAGCCATCAACCAGCAGAAAGGAGCCGTCATGGCCTTTGCAGAAAAGCTCATCGCCGTTCGTCATGCCCATCACCTTACTCAGGAGCAGCTCGCCGCCAAGCTCTTCGTCACACGCCAAGCCATCAGCCGTTGGGAACGCGGCGAGGTCACACCGGGCATCGACATGATGAAGCTCATCGCCGCCGTGACCGGCGAGCCCCTGTCTCATCTGCTCGAAATGCCCGAGCACTATTGCCAGAGCTGCGGCATGATACTCACACCCGATGACTGCGGCACCGACGCCACGGGCGCCACGACCGACCATTACTGCAAGTGGTGCTACGACCACGGCAAGTACACCTACGACACCACCATGGAGGCGATGATTGAAGATTGTGCCCCGCGGCTGGCGCAAAACACCGGCATGTCGCTCGACGAAGCCGTCTCGCTCATGGGCGCCGTCCTGCCGCAACTGGAGCGCTGGCGCACCGTGCAGGAAAACGAGGAGCGCTACGGCGCCGAGGCCCGGGCGCGCTATGGCGATGAAGCCGTCGATGCGGCAAACGAAACATTACTGGACATGGACCCTCAGACATGGAACGACATGAAAGAACTTGAACGCGCTATTCTGGGTCAGCTCTCGATTGCCATGGGCGACGGCGATGCGGATGGAAGCGAGGTTCGCAAGCTCGTCGCGATGCATCGTCGTTGGATTGGTCTCAACTGGGGATGCGAACCCCAGAACGAAGCGTACCTGGGCCTCGCCAATGGCTATCTTGCCGACCAGCGCTTTGTTGACTACTACGACAAGCCCTGCGGCACCGGAGCCACGGCGTTTCTGGTCCAGGCCATCGAGTCATCGTTGACGCGCGCATAGACCGCGGCGGCTTTGGGTATTTCAATCGAAACCTCAACCGATTGGAGACCCATGGCTACTAATCATGAGCTCACGCTGTACGTTATGACCGGCTGCCCGTATTGCATAAAAGTCAAGCGATTCCTTGCCGATAACGGTGCGACCATCCCCGAGCGCAATATCTCGACCGATACCGAGGCCGAGCAGACGCTCATCGCCGTCGGCGGAAAACGCCAGGTTCCCTGCCTGTTCATTGACGGAGCGCCGCTCTACGAATCGAGTGACATCATCGCATGGGTACAGGAGAACCTGCTCTAGCACTCGCGTTGCGACCGACTCGCCCCAACCCATACGACCCAAACATGTACGCCAGCATCCAAAGTCGACATTTTTCGACATCTTTGGATGCTGGTGTACAGCTTTTTGCTACATAGTCGTTGGGGACGTCCTTAAATGACCAGTCGTTAAAGAACGCCCCCGATGACTAGTTAGCCGTGGAAGCGAGCTGTGGGTGCAAGCGGCTGTTCGCGAAAGACGCGCTCGACGGCAGCGCGGTATTCGTCGACCTTTTTGGTCTTGCGTACGATCTTGTGGACGGTAGCGGGATCAGCGAAAGCGCACTTGGCGTAGAACCACCACTCCTTCATGCGGAAGACCGCATTGCCGCCAATCTCTTCTGCATATGCCGCAAACAGCGTGTCGTGGAAGCGCTGCAGCTCAGCAGCCGTTGCAGCAGGGCCGCCGTTGACCATGCGTGCCAGCGCAGGGTTCGCGAGCAACCCGCGTCCCAGCATCACGTGGCGCGTAGCAGGATAGGCCTCCACCAGCGCGCCCACGTCCTCAAGATCAAAGATGTCGCCGTTGTATGCCACCGGGAACGGCGCGCGCTCCAGCGTCTCGCCGTAAAACGCTTTGCGCGGCGAGCCCGTGTAACGATCCTTTTGCACGCGCGGATGCACGATTAGCTCGGCCAGCGGCATGCGGCAGTAAAGGTCGAGCACGCGCTCGAATTCGCCGTCGTCCTCGAGCCCCAACCTAGTCTTGACCGACACCGGCAGCGGAGAGCGTTCGCACACGTCGCTCAGAAACACCTCGAGCTCATCGAGATTGCGCAAGAAACCCGAGCCCTTGCCCTTGGCGACAACCGTTCCCGAAGGGCAACCCAGGTTGAGATTGACCTCGCGGTAGCCCATGTCGGCGAGCACCTGTGCCGCCCACACAAACTCGTCCGCGTTCTTGGACATCAGCTGAGGCACCACGTTGAGCCCCTGGTTATTGGCAGGATCGATCTCCTTAAACGCCTTGCCGCCAAAGCGGTTTCCCACCCGCGGCGGCGGCAAAAACGGCGTGTAATAGCAATCGAGCGCACCGAAGCACTCCGCATGCACGCGACGGAACACATGCCCGGTAATCCCCTCCATGGGGGCCAGCGAAAGGATCATCTACTCTTCTCTCATATCAACACAACAAAGGGGCCGTCCCTTTGTCACATGCATTATGCCTTGCGCTTCAGGCGATTCACAAGGAAGAGGTAGCTACTGAACGATGACCACCCTCCAGCCGCACCCCATACAACGAGGTCTAATACTTTTCCGAGAAGTGAACGAGTGAAAACGGGCCCCCGAAGCATCGGCACTTTTGAGATGCAATTTCCTGCGGTTTTGCCAGCCAAATCCTGCGGGTTTGACGTCTAAAAATGTCGATGCTTCGGAGGTCCAAGTATGGCCGTTCACTTCTCGGAAAAGTATTAGACCTCGATTTACATGCCACTCAATGTGACAAAGTGGCTGCTCCTTTGTCACATTCGATGAAAAAGGGCACCGATGTTAGTCGATGCCCCAAAGCGGCTGCAGGTTAAGCCCTACAGCGTATGTCTAAGACGAATCGAACTATTCGTCCCAGGAGAGGTTCTTACCAGTCTTTTTTGCCAGCAGCAAGAACAGGCCGATAATAACGTTACATGCGATGCAGAAGATGAAGACGCCCTGGAAGGAGCCGACAAGCTCATAGACCTTCATCATAACGGGCATGCCAAAGGCGCCGACGATATAGCCCACGGAGCAGATCAGCGCGAAGATGCGACCGAAATCGCGGGAGCCAAAGACATCCATAACCAAAACGGTCAGGGCAGTGCCAGCGATGACGTACATTACGTCGTTCACGCCTGCTGCGAGGATGCTAAGCGTCGAGTTGCCGCTGCTCATCATGAGCATGACAAAGGAGAGGATGGAGACAGCGAGCCAGCCCAGAATGGCCTTCGTGCTGCCGAACTTATCGCAAGTGGTGCCGACGGTCGGGTTGAGGAACAGATCGAAGAGCGATGCAGCGGATACCATGAAGCCGCCCACCATGGGGCTAAAACCAACCTCGGAAGCATACGTCGGGAAGAGCTGGTTCATGCAGCAAGTGAGCTGAACGAGACAGAGGAAGCCGATGCAGAAGAAGAAGGCAGGCGACTTAATGGCGCGCGCATAGCTAACGCCACGCGTGCTATCCTCGGTCGTCTCCTCGGTCTCGGTGACCGTCTCGCCCTCGACGTAGCCATAGGGCAGCATGCCCTTGTCCTGAGGCTTATAGCGGATAATCAGGACGGAAGCGGGGAGAATGAGCACGGCGGAGACGCCAGCGAGCACCAGATAGCCAGTCCTCCAGCCAGCGGCCTCGATGACAGAGGTGATGACGGGGCTCATGATGAGCATGTAAATCGAGTTCACTGCCCAAGCGAGACCAATTGCCAGGCCACCAGATTTTTTGAACCACTGGCCAATAACGTCGGACATGGCGACGCCGGTGGTGAAGGCGAAGCAAATGCCAATCAGGGCGCCAGCGGCGATGAACATCCAAACTTCGGTGTAGAAGGCCATGCCTGCGCCGGCGACGAGCAGAATAAGCTCGACGACGGGGAGCCAAACCTTGCCAACAACCTTGGGGATGAGTTTTCCGACAAACGGAAGCGCCGCCGCAAGACCGATGAGCGTCGCGGTGAAGTAATACGAGAAGATTGAATAGTCAAACCCGAACTCCTCGCACACGGGCGCGACGAAGGAGCCGGCGATTACGCTATAGGATCCGGTCGTACCAGCAGACATGAGGCCAAGCGCGATTACGAGAACCCATGCGTAGACCTTGCTGCTCTTTAACTTTGCATTTTCCATTGATACAGCTCCTAGAGACCCAGAAGGGCACACATAACGGCCTTGATGGTGTGCTGACGGTTCTCTGCCTCACGGAAGATGACCGAAGCGTTGGCCTCAAAGCACTCGTCGGCAATCTCAAAGCCCTCGGTGATAATCTCGCGATGAAGGTCGTTCTTGCACTGGTCGAGGAGCATTTTGCCAACACGGTGATCTGCGTTATGGACAGAGGGAAGCTCATGCATGCAGAAGATGTCGGGATTGTTGGTGCGCTTGCACAGCTCGCTGGTGACGCGATAGGGGTACAAAGACTCGGCATCGCCCAGCCAGGAGTTGTAGTCGTCGGGATCCAGAACCTCTTCGCCGCACTCGGGGTTGATGTAGCGCCACTCCTCGGTAACGATAACGTCAACGCCATCCAGGGCATCGAGGTCAGAGGTGATGGTAAAGGTCCTATTGGGAGCGTACTTGGCGTAGCAGGCCTCCACCTCTTCAATCATTTCCTTGCACATCTGATGACGGAGGTCGTCGGGGCCGATGGCGAGGAAGTCCATGTCGAGCATAGCGCACAGACGGCCATACCACACCGGGGCGCCGGCGCAGTTGCCAACGAAAGCCATCTTCTTGCCGCGGCTCGTACGCAGACCGCCCCATTGCTCTTCCATCGTAAGAGCGTCAGCGAGCATCTGAGTCGGGTGATCGCCGAGAGTAAGGGCATTGATGACCGGGATGTCAACCAGGTCGGCAACGTCATAGAGGAACTGCTCGTCCTTCTGTGCGCGGTAGACGATGAGATCGTACATGCCGTTAAAGACGCGCATGGCATCCTTGACGGTCTCGCAGTCACCCATGTGGGAGTTGGTCAGATAAGTGAAGCCCATGCCCAAATCATTGCAGGAGGTCTCGAATGCGCAACGAGTACGGGTCGAACCCCACTCAAAGTTGGCGAGGACGTTTTTGCCGGGGAAGTAGCGCTGGTCGACACCAGACTTCTTCTGAGCCTTAAGGTTCCAGGCAAGATCGATGAGATAGCGGAAATCCTCGGAGGAGAGATCATGGATGTTGATGTAGTCGCGACCGCGGAGGCTGTTGTTCATGCCTATTTCCTTTCCATTTTGTGATAGATGAATGTCGAATGTGTCCCCGAGGGAAACACGGATATCCCTCGGGGAGCAGTAAGTGTGGCGCCTAAATCAGACAGTGCAGGCTCAAAGGCTCGCTAGCAGCTGGCTGCCACGTCCTTGGTCCAGCAGTGCACGCCGCCGCCGGACAGGTTAAGCGCGAGAGAGTCAATCATGATGACTTTGCGATCGGGGAAGCAGCTCTCAAGAACGGCTTTGGCCTGCTCGTCCTTCTCCTTCACGACTTCGTTCATGCCCTCGTGGTAATAACGCTGACCAAGAACGACGCCATTGCAGATGAGGAAGTTGCAGTAGCTCGCTGCTGCGTAGAAGTGAACGGGGCCCTCGGGCCAGGGAGTGCCATCCATAAACTTGCCGCCCATTTCGTCGATGAAGCCCTTATAGAGCTCGTAATCCTCATCGCCAGGGGCGATAACGACTTCAATCGGCTCGGCGGTGGGCATACGAACGATCTCGAAGGGCTTGCCCTCCCAGTCCGTTTCGTTGCTCAGGATCTCGTAGGCAGCCTCAATGCGGCGACGAGACTCTGCGCCAGCCTTGCTCGAAGCTGCCTCTTCATCGGACACCTCGGCAAGAAGAATCTTGTTCGGAGTGATAAAGCGACACATCTCATCAATGTGAGCCGCAAAGCTCATGCCAAAGACGGGAGTTCCGTCTTCCTTCTCGTCGAGGATGCCCAGTCGATAGTCGTCGTCCTCGAGCATAGGCTGCGGAAGCCAGATAACCTTGTTGAGGTTGTAGATGCGCTTATACTCGGCCTCTACTTCCTCTTTCGTGAACTCGGGATTACGCTTGCGGCATTCCGTATCCTCGATGGCGATCAGAGTGCCGTGACCGTCAAACTCGCGGTCGCCGCCCTCCGAAACCATTTCGGAATTGACGATATCGAAGCAACCGAGCGCAACCGCCATGTGAACGGCTGCCTTACGTGCGGACTGGCACTCCGGGGAGTTCTTGTCCCACACGCCGTAATAAGTCCAAGCGGGGTTGACCATATAAGAATGGCCCTTGTCGTCGACCATGATGCTGGGACCGTTGTCGCGGACATAGAAGTTGGAGTCTTCGAACTGCGTGATCTCGATGCGATCGAGATCAACCCCCTCCTCCTTCAAGCGCGAGCAAGCCTCCTCATAGGAGCCGGGGGTGCCGCAATTGAGGTTGACCGTAACGTCGCCATACTCGAGCAGAGCCTTGATCACGTCAACGCAGGGCTGGCGGTTATCGTAACCCTCTGCACGGATGTAATCGGGAAGCCATGTCACATAGACGTTGGAGCGCTTCTCGAACTCGCCCGGCATACGATAGTTCTCGTACATGGTTGGTCCTTCCGTCGGGTTTCCCGCGATGCTGTCCGGCCGCGACAATAGCGGGGTTTCACCTGCTATAGTACTACTATACCTACCGTTCGGTATATTGTTTTGAATAATTGCCGCTCGCCTACTGATACATACCGTTCACCGTATATAGTGGTCATGTTTGGACACGAATTGATGTTCCGTTGCCATCCTTAATAATGTTGGTAGTGCGGAAATGATTTGCAATGGAGAAATGCAGCGTGAGCACAAGAAAAAAAATATTGGACGCAATGTACGATCTTGTGGCAGAAGTCGGTTATGACAAAGCGTCTATCGGAAAGATTTGCGACTTTGTCGGTATATCCAAGCCGTCGGTGTACTACTACTTTCCCTCTAAAGAGGAGATTTTCACTACGCTCTTGGACAGCATGTTTCCGACCATCGACTATCAGCGCGACTACTCGCTAATAGTCGATAGGGACGGGTTCAAGGCCGCGCTTATCGAGCTCGGCAATTCAGTTATAGGTGGTTATCGAAGCGATGAAAAGCGCCGGCGCGTGCTGGCCGAGGTTAGCGTTCAAGCAAATCGAATTCCTGCAGTTCAGGAACGTCAAGCGACGGCGACCAAACGAACCATGGATGCGCTTAAAGACATCCTTCTTCATGGTGCAGAGATTGGCGCGTTTTCCGATAGTGCTGACGTGATGCTCTACGTACAAATTCTTTATACCGTTCTGGAGGGAGCGAGCAATACGGTCGCTCAAGGTGAGGATATTGATGAAAAAGCGGTTTGGGCGGGAATAGTCGAGCTTATGTTCAAATAGGCCAGCCAAGCTGAAGCGCATGTTGGCACCCATGGTGCCTGCGGGCAACCTTTAAAACGAAAACAGGGGTCGACTCCAGTCTGGCTTGGAGTCGACCCCTGTTGCGTGGCAATCTATGCCGATGCAATCGGCGCTTATTACTTTTCAGCAGCCTTACTGAGAAAGCCGGAAACGATAGCAAACGCAGCAATCATAAGGTTGCAGGCAATGCAGAAGATAAATACTCCCTGGAAGGGGGTGCGGACGATTTCTTGGACCGCGCCTAGGCGTATCCAAGCTTCCTGCGGTACTCCATCGGGCTCAGCCACCCGAGGGACTTCTTGATCCGCTCCTCACGATAGTACACGAGGTAGGCCTCGAGCCTTCCCATGAAC
>DBGFJU010000006.1:0-5015 GCA_048529485.1 Collinsella aerofaciens
TGTCCTCCATAATTCGTAATATAAAGCGAAAATCCCGTCTGACTTCCTGTTAGAAATCAGACGGGATTTGTCCGTATGCACCCCGGAAACCGTCAGCTAACAGTTGATAAGTAAATTAGTTCCTTATCACTGTTAAGCCAATGCCTTCCGGGCCCTTTGCAATGCAAATCTGCTTGCAAGTGCGATTTAGCGCACCTGAGCGACGTAAGCGACGTTGGTCGAGGAGACCTTGTCCTCGAGCTGGACGCTCATACGGGGATCGCCGGCGGTAGCGACGGTCAAATCGCCAGTCTTGACGTAGCCGAGCTCCTTAGCGGTCTCGATCGCCTTGACGATCGTGCCGTTGACGGTGCCCTGGGTAATCTCGGCCTGGTGCGGGATAACGCCCCAGTACATGATCATCTGCTGGACGGCCCACTCGTGGCGGGAGAACGCGCAGATCGGCATGTTGGGACGGAAGTGCGAGATCAGGCGAGCGGTACGACCGGTGGTCGTCGGCACGGTGATGCACTTGGCGCCAACGGTGGTGGCCATGTTCACAGCGGACATGCCCACAACGTTGTTGACGACGCGGGTGCCGTGAGCGTCAGCCGGAACCTCGAGCGGAGCGTGAGCCGGGAGGTACTTCTCGGTCTCGAGAGCAATGCTGGCCTGCATCTTAACGGCCTCGACCGGGTACTTACCGGCAGCGGACTCGCCAGAGAGCATAACGGCGTCGGTGCCGTCGTAGATGGCGTTAGCAACGTCGGCAACCTCGGCGCGCGTCGGGCGCGGGTTCTGCTGCATGGAGTCGAGCATCTGCGTAGCGGTGATAACGGCCTTGTAGGCCGCGTTGCACTTGGCGATGATCTCCTTCTGGATGTGGGGAACGAGCTCGGGCTTGATCTCGATGCCCAGGTCGCCACGGGCGACCATGATGCCGTCGGAAGCCTCGAGGATCTCGTCAAAGTTCTCGACGCCCAGGGCGCACTCGATCTTCGGGAAGATTGTCACGTGCTCGCCACCGTTCTCGCGGCAAAGCTTGCGAATGCCGCGGACGGACTCGCCGTCACGGATGAAGGAAGCGGCGATGTAGTCGATGTTCTCGGTCAGGCCAAAGAGGATGTCCTGACGATCGCGCTCGGTGATAGCGGGCAGCGAGATGTTGACGTTGGGCATGTTGACGCCCTTGCGCTCGCCGATCAGGCCGTCGTTCTTAACGACGCAGGTCATGTCCTGGCCGTCGACGGACTCGACCTCGAGGGCAACCAGACCATCATCGATCAGGATAAGGGAGCCCTTCTCGACCTCGGAGGGCAGAGCCAGGTAGTCGAGGGAGATGTGCTCAGAGGTGCCGTGGAAATCCTCGGACGTGGGCTGAGCGGTGACGACGATCTTATCGCCGGTCTTGACGGCAACCTTCTTGCCGTCGACCAGAAGGCCGGTGCGGACCTCGGGGCCCTTGGTGTCGAGCAGGATGCCGACGGGCAGACCGAGCTCCTTGGAAATACGACGGACGCGCTCGATGCGACCGTGGTGCTCGTCGTAGGATCCGTGCGAGAAGTTAAAACGGGCGACGTTCATGCCCGCCTTAATCATCTCGCGGATGGTCTCGTCGCTATCGCAGGCGGGACCCATGGTGCATACAATCTTGGTGCGCTTGTACATTCAGACCTCCATCTGACATCGTCTTGCGCTGATAGATAAACCATAAGAAATAAAACTGAGATGATTATAACGAAATGGCGACCGAATACCCCAAAAAATCGACCGTATGCCGAATTAGAAGTTCATTTTTTGCGAAAAAACGGTATATGAAAAATCTTTACCAACCGTTCTGACCGCTGCTATCTGGGCGATATTTCAGTTTAACGATGTGCCGAAGAAAAAACGTTTTATCAATATTGAGCATCACACGGTCTGCATCGTTGCACTCGAGCCGTGTTTCCAATTGGAATGTTTTGGCTAGACGCGCTGCTTTGGGGTACCATAGCTCCACTATCAACTGCCGCTCAGCACGGCAGCCTTGATGAGCCCTTGCCCTTCTCCTGGGAATTATGATCGGGCATCAATCTGCTGAGTGGCCCGAATCCCAGGAGGGGACTCTATATGCAAAAGGAATACCTGTCCGCCGCGGCGGAGGTGCTCAGCGACCAGGACGTCGATGAGAACCTCGGCCTGAGCAACGACGAGGCGTCGTCGCGCCTCGCCAAGACAGGCCCTAACAAGCTCGAGGAAGCCGAGAAGACTCCGTTGTGGAAGCGCTTCTTTGAGCAGATGGCCGACCCCATGGTCATCATGCTGATCGTTGCCGCCGTCATCAGCGCGCTCACGGGCATGGTCAAGGGCGAGGCGGACTTTGCCGATGTCGCCATCATCATGTTCGTCGTTATCGTCAACTCGGTGCTGGGCGTGGTCCAGGAGGCTAAAAGCGAGGAGGCCCTCGAGGCCCTGCAGGAGATGAGCGCGGCGCAGTCCAAGGTGCTGCGCGACGGCAAGCTCGTGCACCTGCCGAGCGCCGAGCTCGTGCCCGGCGATGTGATCATGCTCGAGGCGGGCGACTCCGTCCCGGCCGACTGCCGCGTGCTCGAGAGCGCCACGATGAAGATCGAGGAGGCCGCCCTTACCGGCGAGTCCGTGCCCGTCGAGAAGCATGCCAACGTGATCGAGCTCGCCGCCGGCACCGACGACGTGCCGCTCGGCGACCGCAAGAACATGTGCTACATGGGTTCCACCGTGGTATACGGCCGCGGCCGCGCCGTCGTGGTCGGCACCGGCATGAACACCGAGATGGGTAAGATCGCCGGCGCCCTGGCCGAGGCCAAGGAAGAGCTCACGCCGCTGCAGGTGAAGCTTGCCGAGCTCAGCCGCATCCTCACCATCATGGTTATCGTCATCTGCGTCGTTATCTTTGGCGTCGATATCATCCGCCACGGCGTGGGCAACGTTCTTACCGACCCGACCGCCCTGCTCGATACCTTTATGGTCGCCGTCTCGCTCGCCGTCGCTGCCATCCCCGAGGGCCTGGTCGCCGTCGTGACCATCGTGCTGTCGCTTGGCGTGACCAAGATGGCCAAGCGCCAGGCAATCATCCGCAAGCTTTCCGCCGTCGAGACCCTTGGCTGCACACAGACCATCTGCTCCGACAAGACCGGTACCCTCACCCAGAACAAGATGACCGTCGTCAAGCACGAGCTCGCTGCGCCTAAGGAGAAGTTCCTGGCCGGCATGGCTCTGTGCTCCGACGCCCAGTGGGACGAGGAACTGGGCGAGGCTGTGGGCGAGCCGACCGAGTGCGCGCTCGTCAACGATGCCGGCAAGGCGGGGCTCACTGGCCTGACTGCCGAGCATCCGCGCGTGGGCGAGGCCCCGTTTGACTCGGGCCGCAAGATGATGTCCGTGGTCGTCGAGACCCTGGACGGCGAGTACGAGCAGTACACCAAGGGCGCGCCCGACGTGGTGATCGGCCTGTGTACCCATATCTACGAGGGCGACAAGGTCGTCCCCCTGACCGAGGAGCGTCGTGCCGAGCTCGTGGCCGCCAACAAGGCCATGGCCGACGAGGCCCTGCGCGTGCTGGCGCTGGCGAGCCGCACCTACACCGAGGTCCCGGCCGACTGCAGCCCCGCCGCGCTCGAGCATGACCTGGTCTTCTGCGGCCTGTCCGGCATGATTGACCCGGTCCGCCCCGAGGTCGCCGACGCCATCCGCGAGGCGCACGACGCCGGTATCCGCACCGTCATGATTACGGGCGACCACATCGACACCGCCGTGGCCATCGCCAAGCAGCTGGGCATCGTCACCGATCGCAGCCAGGCCATCACCGGTGCCGATCTCGATCGCATGAGCGACGAGGAGCTCGACGCGCACATCGAGGACTACGGCGTGTACGCCCGCGTCCAGCCCGAGCATAAGACACGCATCGTCGAGGCTTGGAAGTCGCGCGACCAGATCGTGGCCATGACGGGCGACGGCGTCAACGACGCCCCGTCCATCAAGCGCGCCGACATCGGCGTGGGCATGGGCATCACCGGTACCGATGTCACCAAGAACGTTGCCGACATGGTGCTTGCCGACGACAACTTCGCCACCATCATCGGTGCTTGCGAAGAGGGTCGCCGCATCTACGACAACATCCGCAAGGTCATCCAGTTCCTGCTTTCGGCCAACCTTGCCGAGGTATTCTCGGTGTTTATCGCCACGCTCATCGGCTTTACCATCTTCCAGCCGGTGCAGCTGCTGTGGGTGAACCTGGTCACCGACTGCTTCCCCGCGCTCGCGCTGGGCATGGAGGATGCCGAGGGCGACATCATGAAGCGCAAGCCGCGCAACGCCAAGGACGGTGTCTTTGCCGGACATATGGGTCTGGACTGCGTGGTCCAGGGCCTGATCATCACCGTGCTGGTGCTGGCGAGCTTCTTTGTGGGCGTGTACTTTGACATGGGCTACATCCACATCGCCGATATGATCGCCGGCAATGCCGACGAGGAAGGCGTGATGATGGCGTTCATCACGCTCAACATGGTCGAGATATTCCACTGCTTCAATATGCGCAGCCGTCGTGCGTCGCTGTTCACCATGAAGAAGCAGAACAAGTGGCTGTGGGCTTCTGCCGCGCTGGCACTGGTGCTGACGGTGATCGTGACCGTGCAGCCGACGCTTGCCGAGATGTTCTTTGGCCCTGTGACGCTTGAGCTCAAGGGCGTTCTTGCCGCGCTGGGTCTGGCCTTCCTGATCATCCCGTTGATGGAGATCTACAAGGCGATCATGCGCGCGGTGGAGAAGGAGTAGGTCGAAAGGCCATCCTTCCCACCGGCCCGACCGCCTGCGGGGTTTCTTCTTCGCTGGTCCTCGCGCTTCGCGCTGCGGGATCGCTCAGAAGAAACCCCTCCCGGTGAACTGCACCCCAAAACTTGGACGGCTTAAATAAGAACTACGCCGCAAGGGACTGTCTCCGGAACTCCTCCGGGGTCAGTCCCTTCAGTTTAACCTGGCGCCTCCTCGTGTTCCAATGGACCACGAAGTCGTCGAGGTCC
>DBGFJU010000007.1:0-47972 GCA_048529485.1 Collinsella aerofaciens
CGGGGCCCACACCCGGGGGGCGCCCCCCCCCGCGCCCCCGCGGCCGCCGTTGGCAAAGAAGGCGCCCGGTTTCATCGCAGCGAAGAACTCGGCGTTCGCCAAGCCGCGGGTCTCGGGCGTGCTGGGCATAAAGGATGCGACGATGTCAGCCTCGGCCAGACGCTCGGGCAGGGCGTCCATGCTGTCCATGTCCTCAAACACAATGGGGTAGACGAGCGGATGGCGCTTGATGCCGCGGACGTGCGCACCCATGTTGCGGCAGAGCGTGGCGAAGTGGCCACCGATATCGCCCGCGCCCAGCACCAGCACATTGGCGTTTTTGAGCGAGGTGACCGGGCCTAAGTCCTCCCAGCGATGCTCGCGCTGCAAGTCGTGATAGCCGGGCAGGTGCTTCATCATGGAAAGGACCATGGCAAACATGTGCTCGCTCACGGCCTGGCCGTAGGCGCCGATTGAGCAAGACAGTTTGGCGTCGGCCGGCACGGTGCCGGCGGCAAGGTAGTCGTCATAGCCGGCGGTCTGCAATTGCAACAGCTGGAGATGCTCGCATGCCGTGAGCATGTCAGGGTCGATGTTGCCCAAGATCACGTCAGCATCGGCGACCTGCTCGCGCGTGGCGGCGTCGGCGCTCGTGTAGATAAAGTCCTCGCCCGGAGCGCTCGACTCAAGAATTGCGCGATGGCGGTCGTTGACGGGCAGCAAAACCAGGATGTTCACAAGCAGTCCTTTCCGCTCGACCTGCCAAAAAGGGACAGGTTTATTTTGGCAGGTTGTATCAGGCAAAACGTTATAAAAACGCCGGGCTACGCGATGGTTAACATATCCATCGCGTAGCCCGGCGCATCCACAGCTACCAGCTCAGCAGCTCGTAACCATCCTCGGTCACCACGAGCTGTACCTCGCACTGGGCCGAATCGCTGCCGTCCTTGGTGCGCACGCACCAGCCGTCACCCTTGCTGATCTTGATGTCGGGCGCTCCGGCGTTGACCATGGGCTCGATGGTAAAGACCATGCCCGGAGCCATGATGGTGTCCACATCGGGCGCCTCGGTGGTAAAGCCCACAAACGGGTCCTCGTGGAACTCCTTACCGATACCGTGTCCGCCGTACTCGCGCACCACGCTAAAGCCGGCGTCCTCGACCGTCTTTTGCACGGCCTCGGCCATCACGGACAGCGGTAGCCATGGCTTGACGGTCGCCAGACCCGCCTCCACGCTGGCGCGGGTGACGTCGACCAGGCGCTGGCGCTCGGCCGAGACCTCGCCGATGCAGAACATACGGCTCGAATCACTAAAGTAACCGTCTAGGATCGTAGAGCAGTCCACGTTGATGATGTCGCCCTCGTGCAGCACATCCGCATCGCAGGGGATACCGTGGCAGACGACGTCGTTGATCGAGGTGCACACGCTCTTGGGATAGCCCTCGTAGTTAAGATCGGCCGGCGTGCCGCCGTGCTCGACGGTGTAGTCGTAGATCATCTGGTCGATCTGGTTGGTGGTCATGCCCGCGGCGATGTGTTCGCCCACATAATCGAGCACGCCCACGTTGATGGCTGCCGAGCGCTTGATGCCCTCGATATCGGCGGGCGTCTTGTAGAGCGTACGGGGCAGAACCTCCCAGCCCTCTTCCCACAGGCGCTCAAGGCGCTCATCAAAGGCGCTATGGCATTTCTTGTATTTCTTGCCGCTGCCGCACCAGCAAGCATCGTTGCGGCCAGGCACGGGTCCGTTGTCAAACATGGCTAACTTCCTTTCATCCGCAGCTAGTATAGCCCACCCACGCGTCCATAAAAGTTGCGGTGATATAGTTCCGATTTAAGCGGTTTAACAGCATAAATAGGAACTATATCACCGCAACTGATGGAGTGGGATGGCGGACACTAGCTGCTGCGTGGTTTTGCTAGTAGCTCACCTGGCAGGGAATGCCGAGGGCTTGGACGCGCGCGGCAATGGCGTCGAGCACCTCAGGCGCCGCTTTGGCAAGGCCGGCGATCGGTGTCTCGCGCGCCACCGTGTAGATGGTTGCTTCTTGTGGGCGAATGCGCTCAAGCGCCGCGAGCCAGGGGCCGACGTACTCCTCGCCGGTGTTATCGATAGACTTGCCCCGGTACTCGCCGGTCAAAAAGATCGTCTGGATAATAACGTGACCGTCAAAGCTTGCGAACGTCTCGATCTGGTGCTCGACGTCGTAGGGGCCAACGGGCTGGTCGAGCAGCTGGATAAACGCCGGGTCGACGGTATCGAGCTTGAGGATGTTGTCGTCGACCATCATGAGCGCGTCGTGCACCTCGGGGCGATCGGCGCGCGTGCCGTTGGAGAGCACGGCGATCTTGGAGTTTGGGGCAAGCTCGTCGCGCAGCGCGATGGCGCCGGCGATGGCCTGCGGAAACTCCGGTGCGGCGGTGGGCTCGCCGTTGCCTGCGAAGGTGATCACATCGGGGAGCTCGCCCTCAGCTGCCATCTCGCGCAGCTTTGCCTCGAGCGCGTCGAGTACCACGGCGGCTGTGTTGTACGGCTCATGGCAGGGGCGCTCGGCGTTGAGGCCGTTTTCGCAGTAAATGCAGTCGAACGTGCAGATTTTGCCGCTGGCCGGCATCATGTTGACGCCGAGCGAGAGACCAAGGCGACGGCTGCGAACGGGCCCAAAGATGGGGCTGGCATTCAAAAACGTAGACATAGGCATATGCTCCTCAAGACAATTGTGCCTAAGCATAGCATCGGCTCCAAAGCAAGGTGCGGGCTCTTGCTTTACAAGTTTCGTTTTTTCACGTCGCGCATTATGCCGTGTCATGAAAAGCCTCGGGTCGGGTAGAGTTAATCTGTTAACAAGGCGTATGGCAACGCGGGTCCATCCAACCGTACTGACGTGCAACTGGATGGGCGTTGATGATGGGGGCACAACATGGATTTTACAGTCGAGAATGCGGGCACCACGATTGCCTGTCGCGAATATGCCGGCCCGGATGTGTTGCCTGATACTCCTGCCTTGGTGTGCGTGCACGGCGCTTGTGTCGACGGCACATTTTTCGACGGCATCGCTTGTGAGCTCAGCCGCAACTACCGCGTAATTGCCTACGACCGCCGCGGCTGTGGTGGCAGCAGCGAAGCGGCAGACGGCAGCTATGATCTTGCCGCCCAGGCCGCCGACCTGCAAGCTGTGATCGAACACGTTGGCGCTCCGACAAATGTGCTTGCGCACAGCGCCGGTACGTTGGTGGCGCTGGAGCTTCTTCGCACCGAACCCCAGCTCGTCGCTCGTGCGATTCTGCATGAGCCGGCTGTATCGGCCGAAGGTGTCGGCATGGGCGCAGCTCCGGTTTTGCTCGATATGATTGCGGCTGGAAAGGTTTCAAGGGCGCTCCGGCTTTTCTTGGGAGCCCTCGGCGACTTGGACCCCGAGGCTCCTGGGACGACCGAAGCGGAAGCCAAACATGCCCTGCGCAATGGTCGTTGCTTCATGGCCAATGAATACGGAACAAATATGACATATGTTCCCGACTGGGAGCGCGCCCGCGCGTCAAAGGCGGTGTCGGCCGTGTTTTTGGGCGAGCTTTCAATCGGTACGCCCCGCGAGGCTGGTACGCGAGCGGCTGCCGAATATCTCGATTGCCCCCTCGTGACGATCCCGGGCGCGCATAACGGTCTGCGCGATCGCCCCGTTACGGCGGCAAACGCCGTTCGCGATGTCTTGGAGCGTTAGCACGCTCGATGACCTGCGGGGAGGGGGACTGTTAGCGTTTCGTCATTGTTAACGAATGCGCCAATAACCACGCGCCCGCGGCTCCATTACCACCGTTTGCCAGGTCATAAAAATGTAACAGCATTCACGTGCTTACCTGCATCGGCAAGGTGTTACCCTTGTAGCATTTGGAACCCACCGCTACCATGCGAAACTATCGAAAGGGCCCCATATGCTCAATAATCACGAGGTCAATCTAACCGACGAGGAGGCTGCCGCTGAGGTCGCCCGCGTCGCGAAGACCTACCCCGGGGTGCGTTTGCTGTCGGCCGATCAGATTAAGAGCGAGCCTAACTGCCTGCTCGCCGGCAATCGGTGCCCTTGTCTGCGTCAGTCGAGTCTTGAGGCCTTGGCAGATTCCGATGAGGTGTCGGAGCAACTGCTCAACGATGGTGTTGAGTACCGCGCCCGCCTACGCCCTCTGAAGGTCGAGGGCGAGCCTCACGTCCTGCTGATGGTGCGTCCGATCGATGAGCAAGAGGCTGCAGAAGAGGACCTTGTCTACACCGACGTGCTGACGAGCGTGCGCAATCGCCGATATTACGAGGAAAAGCTCCGTAGCGCCCGCATGAATGCCGGCGTTGCGGTGATCGACCTTGATGATTTTAGGGTCTTCAACGATACGCGTGGCCGTCATGCCGGCGACCTTGCGCTCGGTGCTGTGGCGACAGCCATACGCAGCGGAATTCGTTCGACTGACGAGCTTGTGCGCTATGGCTGCGACAAGTTTGTGGTCGTCATGCCCAATATTCCCTCCGATGACTTCACCCGTCGCCTGCATCAGGTGTCCGATGCCGTTCATTCCACGATTGTTCCGGGCCATGAGTACGTGAGCTTGACGGCATGTGTTGGTGGCGTTCGCATTCATGGCGAGACGGTCGATGAGGGAGTTGGCCGCGCTGTCCAGTTATTGAGCCGCGCTAAGGCAAAAGCCGGTACGGTCGTGACCGATGCCGATTCCATCGAAGCCTTCCAAAGCGACAAGCCTTTGGTGCTTATTGTCGATGACTCCGAGATGAACCGAGCCATTCTCAGCGAGATGCTCAAGGACGAGTATTGCATCCTCGAGGCCGATAACGGTCGTACGGCGCTCGATATGGTCGACCGCTATGGCGATGAGTTGTCGCTCGTGCTGCTGGATATTGTCATGCCGGGCGTAAGCGGCTTTGAGGTGCTGGCCGATCTGTCGCGCCGATCGGTTAGTGACAATCTGCCCGTCATCATGATTTCGAGCGAGGATTCCGATGATATGGTTCTGCGCGCGTACGAGCTGGGTGCCTCGGACTATATCAACCGCCCGTTTGACTCCCGTGTCGTGCGCCGCCGTGTAAGCAACACCATCCGCCTATACGCCAAACAGCGCCGCCTGACGAACCTGCTGTCCCAGCAGTACAACGAGCGCGTCAAGAACAGTCGCATGCTCATCGACATCATGGCCGGCGTCATGGAGCTTCGCAACGGCGAGAGCGGCAGGCACGTTACGAACATCGAGAAGCTGACCGAGCTGCTGCTTGGCTGTCTGGTCCGGCGTAGCGACACGATCTCCCTCGACAATGAGGAACGCTCCACGATCGCCCTGGCTTCGGCGCTGCACGATATCGGCAAGATGGCGATTGACGATGCGATTCTCAACAAACCCGGACGCCTTACGTCCGAGGAGTTCGAGATTATGAAGACGCATACCACGATCGGCGCCGACATGTTGCTTGAGCTGGGTTGCCATCACGTCGGCAATGCGCTTATGGAATATGCGTACCAAATTGCGCGTTGGCACCACGAGCGCTGGGACGGCAAGGGCTATCCCGATGGCCTTAAGGGCGACGATATTCCCATTGCCGCGCAGGTGGTCTCGGTGGCCGACGTGTACGATGCTCTGACGAGCGTGCGCGTGTACAAGGACGCTATCCCGCACAAGGAGGCTATCCAGATGATCTTGGACGGTAAGTGCGGTGAGTTTAACCCGCTGTTGCTCGACTGTCTGCTCGAGGTGCAAGACCGTATTGCCGAGACGTTGGCACGCCCCGCCGACGTTGTCGCGTTTCCCACGATTTAGTTTGACCTAAGGAGTTTTAATCCATGATTTCCATGCGTGAGGCGTATGAGAAGATCGGCGCTAATTATGATGACGCGTGCGCTCGGCTGATGGGCGAGGAAATGCTTGCCCGCTTTGCCCTCAAGTTTTTGGATGACGAGAGCATGGACAAGCTGGAGGCCGCCATGGCGGCAGGAGACGCCGAAGGTGCGTTTATGGCAGCGCACACGCTCAAGGGCGTGAGCCAGAACCTGGGATTCGATAATCTGTACGAGCCGGCGGTCGTGGTGACCGAAGCACTGCGCGGCGCCGATGCCGTTGACGGCGCTCGCGAGGGAATGCATGCGTTGCAGCAGCAATATGCGGCAACGATGTCGGCTCTGCGCGAGGCGGCTGAATAAGAGCTTGCGAGCCTTGGGCTGCTTGCCGGCCACATATAGGTGAAAGGGTGCCCCGCCGGACCATGTGGCCGGCGGGGCGCCCTTATCTGTTTTGTGGTTCGCGTGCTAGCGGGCCTGCTTGACCTTGGCTGCCGCCTCGACAAACGACTTCCAGAGGTTAAAGTCGGTTTCGAGCGTCTGCCAGGTGTACTCGGGATGCCATTGCACGCCCAGGCAGAAGGGTTGGCCTTCGACTTCGATGCACTCGGGCACGCCATCGGTTGCCTTGGCGACCAAGCGCGTGCTTTTACCCAGACGATCGATGCAGCAGTGGTGTGCGGAGTTGGTCTGGATCAGCCTGTGCCCGCCAAGCGCGCGCTCCAGCAACGAGCCCGGCACGACCTCGACGGGATGCACGGGGTCGTTGAGCACGTGGGTATGGCGCCACTGCGTGCGGCCCTCGCGCGCGCCCAGGCTTGGCACGTCCATGCACAGGGTGCCGCCGGTGGCGACATTGAGCAACTGCGTGCCGCGGCAGGTGGTAAAGAGCGGCTTTTTGGCGCGGAGCACCTCGCCGACCAGCTTAAACTCAAAGCTATCGCGGATCTCGCAGCAGAGGGTGGGGTCGTAGGGTCGATCATCGCCCCAACGTTTGGGATTGACATCGGGGCCGCCGGGAATGGCGATGCCGTCGGCGATATCGACGTAATGACGGATGACCTCAATGTCCTCGGTGATGGACATCTGCAGCGGCAGGCCGCCGGCGGCAAGGATGGCATCGACAAAGACGCTCGCAATCTCCTCGTTGGGGGAGAGCGTCTCGCTCAAATAGGGTTTCGCTTCTTCCCAGCGTGGTGCGACCAGGATGAGCGGACGGTCGGCGGGATCGACGTCGACGTGCGGAGTGTAGGACGATGAGGTGCGGGTTCCGATCATGGGCGTAGCTTTCGAATCCGGGTGGACATGGCACAGGGGTGGCGCGGAGCAAACGTTACTGATGAATTTGCCCGCGTGGCAATTGGGTTAGTGGCCCTTGATGGAGTTGAGGAAGTCCTGGGCGCGCTTGGTCTGGGGGTGGTCGAAGAACTCGTCGGGCGTGCCGGTCTCCACGATCTGGCCGTCGGCCATAAAGACGACGCGGTCGGCCACGCGGCGGGCAAAGTTCATCTCGTGGGTGATGACGATCATCGTCATGCCCTGCTGGGCCAGACGGACCATGACCTCGAGCACTTCGTTGATCATTTCGGGGTCAAGGGCACTCGTGGGCTCGTCAAAAAGCATGGCCTTGGGCTGCATGGCGAGTGAACGGGCGATGGCCACGCGCTGCTGCTGGCCGCCCGAAAGCTGTGCGGGCACCTTGTCGGCCTGCTCGGCCACGCCCACGCGGCTCAGCAGGTCCATGGCACGCTCACGAGCTTCCTCCTTGGACACGCCCAGCACGTCGACCGGTCCCAGCATGACGTTCTGCAGTACCGTCATATGTGCAAACAGGTTGAACTGCTGAAACACCATGCCCAGTTCGGCGCGCATGCGGGCAAGGTCCTTGCCTTCCTGCGGCAGGGGTTCGCCCTCGATGAGGATCTCGCCCGAGTCGATGGTTTCCAGACGGTTGATGGTGCGGCACATGGTCGACTTGCCCGAGCCCGAGGGGCCGATCACAACGACGACCTCGCCGCGGTCGACCGAGAGATTGATGTCGTTGAGGACGTGCAGATCGCCATAGTGCTTATCGACGTGTCTGAGCTCGATCAGCGGCTGATTGCCGGTGGAAGAGGTGCTCTGTGCCATGGTGCTCGGCTCCTTATGACTCGAAATGGTAAAGCGTTAGCGGATGATGGTCGCGCCGGTCTTGTGCGAAACATAGACGGCGGCCTTGTTGATCGCGACGTTGATGAGGATGTAGATGACCGCGATAACCAGGTAGACCGACACGAGGGCGTCGTAGTTGGTAATGAGCACACGGGCATTTTGCATGAGGTCGGGGTAGCTCACCACATAGGCGACGGTGGTGTCTTTGACTACGACCACAAGCTGTGAAATCAAGGACGGAATGATAAACCGAATAGCCTGCGGCAACACGATTTTAAAGGTGATTTTAGCTTTGGAGAGACCGAGCGCCTGGGCGGCTTCGACCTGGCCGCGCGGCACGGCGTTGACGCCGGCGCGGAAAATCTCGGCCAGCACGCCGGCCGCGGCGAGCGCGACGGGAAGTGCGAGCATCCAAAACGACGGCAGCGCGATCTTGTACTGGGGCAGCACCAAAAAGAAGAAGTAGATGAACAGAAGGCTCGGCACGCCGCGGAAGAAATCGGTGAGCACGCGGCAGACCAGCTGCAGCGGCTTGATGCCGCTGGTGCGGCCGAGCATAAGGGCTAAGCCCAGCACCAGCGCAATGACGCCAGCGGTGAGTGCGACTTTAACGGTGCCCTCAAAGCCGGCAAGCAGGAACTTCCAGGTGGTGAGGTGCGTAAAGAAATACCAATAGTGGACCGAAAGCTGGCCGGTCACATAAAAGCGCTGCAGTACCAGGGCGACGAGCGCGGCGACGGCGACGAGTGAGATGGCGGTGCCGATGCGAATCTTGGCGCGCATCTTGGGGCCGGGAGCCTCGTAGAGCGCATCGCGCATGGTAAGCGCAGGGGAGGAGTGCTTGCTCATCGGAGGATCCTCACCTTCTTATCGATGTAGTTGCCAATGTGGCTCACCGCAAAGGCCGTGCCCAGGTAGCCGAGCGCCGAGATAAAGAACGCGGCGACGCCGCCGAGCGAGCGCGTGTTGATGTAGCTCACCACGCCGGTGAGCTCTTGCGGCTTAAGCGGCACCTGGCTGCCCAAGGCGGTAGTGAGCATGACGGCGATAAAGAGGTTGGTCATGGGCAATACGCTTGAGCGCAGTGCCTGCGGAATCACGATCTTGGCGAGGATACGGCTGAAGCTCATGCCGAGCGAACGTGCAGCTTCGACTTGGCCGACGCCTACGGTGTTGATGCCGCTCATAAAGTTCTCGGAGCCAAAGGCCGAGCCCAAAAGGACCGTGGCGACGATAACGCAGGTGCGGTAGGGCAGGACGACCTTGAGCGGCGGCAGCGCATAGACGACGATAATGAGCAGCGCGATGCCGGGGATGTTACGGAAGACCTGGACATACAGGTCGCCAAAGACGCGCAGCGGCTTGAGCGGCGACACGCGCATCACGGTGACGGCGACGGCCAGCACCATGGCGATGGCAAACGACTCAAGCGTCATGCCCCAGGTTGCTAGCAGCGCGTCGATATAGTTCTGGCCATAGAGCGACCAGAGCTCGGAGAGACTCATGCGGACCTCCCGCCGGTAAGGAAAGGGGCCCCCGTGTGTACGGAAGCCCCGACAACTCAGTGAGGAAACAGTTTAGCGCAATAAAGCGCATCATGCGTTTCCGTATGGTTTCGTTGCGGCCGTTACCAGGCTCGCTGCCTAGGCGCCGATCTCGGGCAGCTCGGGAACATTGGTGTCGCCCGTACGGTCACCGATGCAGACCTGCCACAGCTCAGTCCAGGTGCCGTCGTCCTCGATCTTCTTAAGGAAGTCGTTGACAAAGGCGACGCCGTCGGAATCGAGCGGCAGACCGATGCCATAGGGCTCCTTGCTGCCGAAGGGCTTGCCGGCGATCTTGTACTTACCGGGCTCGCGGACCAGGGCGCTCTGCTGCATGTTGTTATCGATGACATAGGCGTCAACGCGGCCCTGCTGGAGTGCCTGGCGGGCCTCCTCGTCGGTCTTGAACTCCTGCTGGCTGGCCTTGGGAGCGAACTCCTCCAGGATGGCGGGGCCGTTGGAGCCAGACTGGACGGCGACGTTCTTGTCGGTCAGGTCGTCGACGCTCTTGATGTCGTCGTTATCGGCGAGCACCAGGATAGCCTGCTGGGTGTAGTAGTAGGGACCGGCAAAGGAGACGAGCTTCTTGCGCTCGTCAGTGATGGTGTAGGTGGCAAAGACAGCGTCGACCTGGCCATTCTGCAGGACAGACTCACGGGTGTCGGAGGTCACCTGGGTGATCTCGACCTTGTTCTCGCCCAGGATGTAGTTGGACAGGAGCTGCGCGATACCGGCATCGAAGCCACGGGTCTGACCGTCTTTCTCGTTGAGGAGGGAGAAGAGCGTGGAAGTCTGAACGCCACCGATCTTAAAGACGCCGGCGTCCTTGACGGCCGTGGCCCAGGTGCTGGCGGCGACGGCATCGTCATCGGCCTTGGGGCCGTTGTCGACGAGCTTGTCGAATGCCTTGGCGTCGAGCGTGGTAGAAGCCTCGGTATCCTCGGAGCTCTTGGAGGAACCGGCGGCGGAACCCTTGTCGGCCTCGGCGCTGGTGTCGGAGCAGCCGGCAAGACCAAGGCCGGCGACGGTTGCGAAGGTGGCGGCAACGAAGCCGCGGCGGTCGAGAACGACCTGCTGGGAGAGGTTCTTGCTCATGGTAGAACACCTTTCTCAATAAAATCCCTAGCGGTTGAGTAGAGTTATACCCTATCCCGCTCAAATGGGTCAACACGAAATAACTCAGAAACATACTTGCCTTATGGGTTATTCTTCCTACCAAAAAGGGACAGGCACCTTTGTGGTGGTTCTTGCAGATGTGGTGGCCTGTCTCGCTGCTTTGTCTCAATCTGTAACATCTGCAGCCATTTTTGCCGAGTAACTGTTACAGATTGAGATTTTCTCTTCAGGGGAATTCGAATGTCTCAATCTGTAACATCTGGACGGTCAAAAGGTCCCTATCTGTTACAGATTGAGACAAAGGTCTGGGACTACGACGTCTTATCTCGATCTGTAACAGTTAGACGGAAATTCGGACCCTAGATGTTACAGATTGAGATAATCGCGTCGTGAAAACAAAAACCTCCGCAGGGGTGCTTCCCTTGCGGAGGTTTTCTTACTCGTTGAGTAGTCTCACGGCTTCGGCGGCCATATTCTCGACCGTCATGCCGTTTTGAGCGAGCAGTTCGTTGGGGTCGTAGCGGTCGGGGAAGCCCTTGGCGATGCCGAAGGTACGCGTGCGCAACGGCGTGCATGCCAGATAACATGCCACGCGCTCGCCCCAGCCGCCGTCCAAGACGCCGTCCTCGAGGGTGACGACAACGCGATGCTCGGCGGCAAGGCTGTCGAGGAACTCGCGGTCGAGCTCGGTTGCAAAGCGCGGGTTGACGAGCGTGCCCTCGATGCCGTACTCGGCAGTCAGACGGTTTGCCACGCGCTCACCCAGCTCAAAGAAGTCGCCGAGCGCAAGCACGGCCACATCGCGGCCCTGACGCACCACGTTGTAGCGAACGGCGCTATAGTCGGTGTCCTCGGCAGGCGCCAGATCGGGACGGCTCACCAGGCCAATACCAGGTACACGAATCGCCACGGGATGCTCGCGGTGGTCGAGCGACCAGCTCAGCATGGACAGGTATTCCTCCATGCAGACCGGCGCCAAGTAGTGCATGTTGGGAAGACCGCCCAGCATGGAAATATCAAAGAACGAAAGGTGCGTCTCGGACGTGGTGCCAAAGATTGACGCACCAAACACCAAAATGGTTGCGGGGGCGTCGTTGAGGCACAGGTCGTGCCACAGCTCGTCGTAGGCGCGCTGCAAAAACGTGCCGTACACACCAAAGACTGGCTTGGCGCCCGAGCGCGCAAGCGCGGTGGCAAAGGTCACGGCGTGCTCCTCGGCAATGCCCACATCGACGAACTGTTTGCCGGCGGCGGCGCGAAGCTCGGGTGTAAAGCCCATGATGTAGGGTGTGGCGGCCGTGATGCCCACGACCTGCGGATCGCGCTCGATGGCGGCGCTGAGCGCCTCGCCCGTAATGTCGGCGTAGGTGCGCGGCGCAGGCTCGCTCGGATGGCCCGGGCAGAGCTTGCGCCCGGTCGCCATGTCAAACGGACCCACGTGGTGCCAGCGCTCGGGGTCGTTTTGGGCTGGCTCAAAGCCCTTGCCCTTGGCGGTGGAGACGTGCAGCACGATGGGATGATCGATATTGCGCAGTTCCTGCAGCGCGTCGACTAGGGCCAACACGTCGTTGCCGGCGTCCAAATAACGGTAGTCGAGTCCCATCGCGCGGAAAACGTTGCGCTCACAGGTGCCGTTGCTGGCGCGCAGCTCGGCCAGATTGCGATAGAGGCCACCGTGGTTCTCGGCGATGGACTGGTCGTTATCGTTGACGATGATGATCAGGTTGCTGTCGAGTTCGGCGGCATTGTTGAAGCCCTCAAACGCCAGGCCGCCCGAAAGCGAGCCGTCGCCAATGATGGTGATGACGTTGTACGCATCGCCCGCCAGGTCACGAGCGTGCGCCAGGCCGCAGCCCAGGCTCACCGATGTGGAGGTGTGGCCCATGGCGAACAGGTCATGCTCGGACTCGTCGGGATTGGCAAAGCCAGAGGCCTCGCCAAAGCGCTTCGGATCGATATAAGTGTATGCGCGCCCAGTCAACGCCTTGTGGGCGTAGGTCTGGTGCGAAACGTCAAAGACAATCTTGTCGATAGGGGAGTTAAACACGCGATGGAGCGCGACCGTAAGCTCAACGACGCCCAGGTTGGGGGCAACGTGCCCGCCGACGGCGGCGGAGCTTTCGAGGATGGCGTGGCGAATCTCGTCGCAGAGCTGCGGGAGCTCGGCACGATTAAGAGCCTTGACGTCCTCGGGCGTTGTCGTTTGCGTAAGCAGCATCGTTGTGGGTTACTCCATGCGAATCGAGCGTCGGCGCTCCCTCGGCCGACACAATTGCACAAAACAGTCTCGCACATTTTGGCGTTTGATATGTGACGGCGGCGCGGTAATTCGCCAACTGGTGGGGCAAAACGTTTTGTCCGATGCCATACTGATGTGTTCCATGATGTTTTTATCGATTGTGCACAGGCCGTGGCTTGCCGCCGTGAGCCGCTGGAAGGAGGCAGCATGTCCGATGCCGTTCGTGCCGAGAAAATCGCGCACGAGGTCGACGATGCCGCCCGCCAGCTCGCCCAGGCGGGCCGCTTGGACCTGACGCGCGAGTTTATCCAGCATGGCGACGTGACGGTCTATGCACATGTGACCTCGGTGGCACGGGCAAGTCTGTCCTTTGCCGAGCACTTGGGCCGTGCTGGCATTTCGATCGACCGTGCCTCGCTGCTGCGCGGAGCCTTGTTACACGATTACTTTCTCTATGACTGGCACGATCCCGATCCGAGCCATCGACTGCACGGATTTCGTCACCCGTTTTTTGCCCTGGCGCGTGCCGAGGAAGATTTTGAGCTGACGCCGCGAGAGCGGAATATTATCGTGCGGCATATGTTTCCGCTGGTGCCGGTGCCGCCGACGTGTCGCGAGGCGTGGATTGTTTGTCTGGCGGATAAATGGTGTGCTCTGCGTGAGACGGTCGCCGGCCGCCTGCCGCGCAAGGACGAGACGGACGATAGCGTGAGTAAAGCATCGAGTGAAAAGAGGAGAGGGTAGACGGTGGGGACCGCGATCGACATGTCCTTTGACGGCGCGACGCTTGCCGCCTGCCCGCTTTCGGCACTGGTGCTCTCGTTTGCCTTCTACGGTTTTTGCGGCTGGGCATGGGAATCGACAGTCTGCGCCATGCTCAACCACGGACGCTTTGCCAACAGCGGCTTTTTGCTGGGACCGTGTTGCCCTATCTATGGCGCGGGCGGCATTGCCTGCTGGCTGCTGTTGCGCGGGATTCCGGATGCATCGAGCCAGTTTGTCGCTGCAGCGCTCGTATGCAGCGTGATTGAGTACAGCGTAGGCGTGCTGTTGGAAAAAACAACGGGCGCTCGCTTTTGGGATTACTCGCACCTGCCGTTTAACTTGCACGGACGCATTTGCCTGTACTGGGCATGCGCGTTTGGCTTGGGTGCGTTGTGCATTTGCCGTTTAGTGGAGCCGGCATTGCTGGGGCTGCTTGGCCATCTGCCGGTGCTGATTGTGCAGCTGTCCGCCTTTATCGTCGCGGTCGCGATGATGGTCGACGTGGTGTGCTCTTTGGCCAGCTGGCGCCGCCTGTCAGATCAGCTGGAGTGTGTGCGCGCCGACCTTGCCGACCGCATCAATGAGTCGCTTGCCGATGCGTCCGACTCCATGCTCGAACGTATTCCCGATTCGGCGATCGACTCGGTGGCGCAGACGCACATCCGCGGCCGTGCCGTTAACGCGTGGCTGGTCGAGCTGGGCGACGCGGCGCTCGATGCCCTGCGCGAGAAGGCTTCGATGCCGACGTTTATCTCGGATGGTGCTCGCGGCCTGGCGCTTGCCGCCCGCCGCGTGGCCGATGCCGCACCGAGCATGCCGCGTCCGTCGCTCAGTCGTCGCCTTGCCGGCAAGGGCATAAGCCGTCCGGTGCCGAGCGTGTCACTCAGCCGCCGCGACCTGCGCTTCTTCAATGCCTTCCCGCGCTTGCGTATCAACCGCTACGAGGGCGTCATCCGAGCTACCGACCTCCGCGACCGAGCCCGCGAGCTGTTCCGGCGCTAGCCGGGACGGGCGCGCTCCCGGCTTCCTTGCTCGCGTATTTCCCGTTGGTTTCGCGCCCGTTGCCGCGCCGTTTCCAAGATTGCGGCACCGTTTCCATTCGACAACGCTGCGTTTAACAACGCCGTATCTGGTCTACACCAGTTGTCCCTCAGCCGCATTATGGGCGCCGACAACGTTCATGCGATCAAGGGGGAGCGAATGTACGATACGGGTTCGACAACGTTTATGCTCATCTGCACCATGCTCGTGTTTTTAATGACACCGGGCCTGGCGTTTTTCTATGGTGGCCTGTCCAGGCGCAAAAATGTCATCAACACCATGCTTATGTGCTTTGGTGCCATTGGCCTGGTCGGCGTGCTGTGGATTGTTGCCGGCTGGTCTCTGGCCTATGGCGGCGACGGTTCCAGCCCGTTTATTGGAGGCCTTGACCAGCTGCTGTGCCTGCCGGTACTCAACCAGGTGCTGCAGGCGGCCGAGGGCACCGCGTCGGACGGCGCCGTCTACCCGGAGATTATCAACATCGCCTTCCAGATGGCGTTTGCCATGATCACTGCTGCTATCGTCACGGGCAGCCTGGCCGGCCGCGTTAAGTTTGGTGCCATGACGGCCTTCCTGGGCATTTGGCTGCTCGTGGTCTATGCGCCGCTCGCCCACATGGTCTGGGGCGGCGAGGGTTCCTTTATCGGCGACATCATCGGCGCGCTCGACTTTGCCGGTGGCGACGTGGTGCACATCTCGTCCGGTCTCACGGGTCTGATTCTTTGCTTAATGCTCGGCCGTCGTCGCGGCTTTGGCATGGTGAGCTACCGTCCGCATAACGTGCCGTTTGTGGCGCTGGGCGCCGGGCTGCTTTGGTTTGGCTGGTTTGGCTTTAACGGCGGCAGCGAGTTTAAGGCCGACGCCGTGGCGGCGCTTGCCATCCTCAACACCGTGACGGCCAGCGCGGCGGGCATGGTCTCGTGGCTTGCCGTCGAGCGCGTGCATACCGGTCGCCCCACGCTGGTGGGCGCCAGCACCGGTCTGGTTGCGGGCCTTGTGGTGGTCACGCCGGGTGCGGGCTTTGTCGAGCCGTGGGCGGCGCTGGTCATGGGCCTGATCGTCTCGCCTGTCTGCTACCTGGCCATCAGCCATCTTAAGACCAAGTTTGGCTACGACGATGCGCTCGACGCGTTCGGTTGCCACGGCATCGGCGGCATCTTGGGCGGCGTGCTCACGGGCCTGTTCTGTGTGCCGGAGCTCTCGTGGACCGGTAAGGGTGGCCTGTTCTACACGGGCGACGTGTCGCTGCTCGTCTCGCAGATTTTGGGCATTGTGGTGACGGTCGCTATTGTACTGGTGCTCGACTTGGTGACCGCCGCGGTGGTCAAGGCGCTGTTCCACGGCAGCCTGCGCGTGGACGAGGCCGACGAGGCGCTGGGCCTGGACGCGAGTCAGCGCGGCGAGAGCGCGTATCCCTCGTTCTCCGGACTCGACTAGCAGCTTCCCCAAGCACCGCACCTTGCCGTTCAATCGTCGCTCACGTACTTAAGTACGCTTCGCTCCTCTTTCACGGCAATCTGCGGCACTTGGGAAACCTGCTAAGACCAGTCAGTTGAACTTTTTGATCTCTGAGGTTGGTTTGCGGCATTTGGAAAACCCGTGCCACATGAATGAGCAATTCATTTCTTTATTAAAGAGAGGAATTCACTATGAAGAAAATTACGGCGATCGTTCGTGCCGAGAAGCTTGAGGTTCTTAAAGACGCGCTGTTTGCTGCCGATGTTCGTGGCATGACTATCAACCAAGTGCAGGGCTGCGGCGCGCAGCATGGCTGGAAGGAATACGTGCGCGGCAACGAGTTGCTTGTCAACACGATCCCTAAGGTGCAGTTCACGCTCATTTGTGCCGATGAGCATGTTGACGGCATTGTCGACATCATCTGCAACGCCGCCCGCACCGGTGCCGTCGGTGACGGCAAGATTTGGGTCGAGCCGGTCGAGGAAGTTATCCGCATCCGCACTGGCGAGCACGGCCCCGCCGCGGTGTAGAATCGACTGCCTGCCATCCGCAACGTTAAAATACTGCAATGAGGCACAAGACTTGCGTTGCGGATGGACAGATTATGGGGCGTAATAAATATCCCGAGGAGACGGTCGCGAAGATTCTCGACGCGGCGCTGGAGCTATTCTGCGCACAGGGTTATGAGGGGACGAGCATTCAAGATATCGTCGACCGCCTCGATGGCATGACCAAGGGCGCTGTCTATCATCACTTTAAGAGCAAAGAGGAGATTTTCAACGCCGCATTTGATCGGGCAATGGCTCCGATTGTTGAGCAACGTCGCTCAACGCTTGGTATCGGCAATATGACCGGAGCCCAAAAGCTCAAGCGACTGTACGCGCCCGAGTCTGTCGTTCCGCAAATTGAGCTATGGGCACGCATGCATCCTGCGGCAGATCCGGTAAAAAGCTCGCGGCTGCTGGCGATGCAGTACCAAGGTTCGCTTGACGAGTCGGCCGATGGCTATCTCCTGCCAGTGATCGAGGAGGGCATCGCCGACGGCTCCATTGCGTGTGCATGCCCGCGCGAAGCGGCGGAGGCGGTATCGTTGTTGGCGAATCTTTGGCTGTTGCCGCTGTTCCGTCCGCTTGAGAACAAGGGTCGAATGCTCGCTCGCGCGCAATGTTTGGCGCAGATGGCGGCCGCGGTGGGGCTCGATTTGGGTAATGAAGTGCTCCAGACAACGGCTCAGATATGGGACGTATGGAACCGTGCTGGGTGGTAATATAGATACTGACGGTATGTAATTGATTTGTAAGGGTAGCTACGGCTGCCCTTTTCAAGTCATTAAATACATACTAATGGTATGTATAGGGGGCAGGCTTATGGCTGGAATGCGGAGGAGTAGCGTCTCGTTGACGCAAAAAACAGTGCAATCTATCAGGCTTTTCGGTCTTCTTGTTGCACAGCTGTGCGCGTATTCGATGTTGTCGGCACTGTGCTTTGCGTGCCCGCTTTACTTGTTCGACTGCAGCGGCTCATCAACGTTATATGGTGCCGTCGCGGCGATAGCGTTCGTGCCGGGCGTGCTTGCGACTCCGGCTGGCGGAATCTTGGCGGATCGCGGGAGACATCGCGGGGTTCTTGTGGTGCTCGGCATTGTTCTGATGGCTGCATCACTGTTGTTTATCCCCATGAAGCGTTCGCTGCCTCTTGCCGTTGTCGTGGTAGCAATGCTTTGCGTCCAATATGGCATCCAATCGCTGCTGAAACCGATGCTTCAAATTGAGACGGTGCGCATGACGGGCCCAGAAAAGGTTGAGCGTGCCACTGCGTTGGTCTCGCAGATAACCATGGCGAGCAAGATCTTGGGGCCTGTAGTCGGGACGGCAGTCTATGGGTGCTTCGGTATCGATGCTCTATGCGAAACCGCGGCGTTGACGTTTGCGATGTCAGCCCTGCTGTTCGGGGGCGCGTTCAAGCGAAATGCCTCATCTGGAATGACAGGGGACAGTACGACTTGCTCGACATGCCGAAGCGATTTTCGGGAGTCGATTCGGTACCTGTTTCAAAACGCATCATTGCTCGTTGTGTTTTTGCTTGTGGCTATTTTGAACCTTGCGTTAGTTGGGTTAACGATTGGTGCTCCCGTTATTGTTGCAAAGCATCTCGGAATGCAGTCATCCTTTGTTGGGATTATTGAGGTGGCTATGGGCTTGGGTGGTCTTGTCGGCAGTGGTTTGGTCGGTATTTGGCCACATCGTTTTTCCTTCAAGGGCATATGTCGATATGTTGCGATGATTAGTTTTGGAGTCGTACTGATTATTGTCGCACTACTGAGCGGTCCTGATGAATTAGCATTTGCCGCGCTTGCGGCCGGCTCGGCATGGGTCATGGCGTGGGCAAGCATTACATCGGTCGAAATCGTTTCATTCGTTCAGCGGTCAGCGCCAAAGAAACTCTGCGGGAAAGTGCTGGCACTCGTTTATATGATGCTTTCCTGTGCAACGCCTATTGGCCAATTGGTTTACGGGCTCGCATATGATCGATGGACACCGGCGATTGTATTCGCAGGCATGTTTGCGGTGCTGACGTTGACGACGGCGCTGTTTTATCGGCTGAAAAGTCGCTTATGGCGAATGTCTTAAGGCACTGGGGCACCGTGAATTTGTGGAGGCAGTGGCGCGTCGCGCCGTGACGGCATTGTTTGGGCATGCCTCTCCTTCGTCTACAATATCGTGCAGACGAAGGAGAGGCATGCCCATGATCAAGATGTTCGCGAGTGATTTAGACGGAACGCTGCTGAACGCCCTGCACGAAGCGGATGGGACCATCCGCCGTGCCATTCGCGAGCTGACCGAGGCTGGCCTGCATGTGGTTCCCGCGACCGGGCGCTCGACGCTGCCGGTCGGCGAGCATGGCTTTACGGGCCTGGCGCTTGACGCCTGCTGCTCTAACGGCTCCATCGTGCGCGACAGTCATGGCGAGGTGCTCAAGACCTGGACCATCGATCCGCAGATCACCGAGGAGCTGCTCAAGGAGTTCCCGGACATTTGCTTTGATTGCTCCACGCCCGATGGCATGTTCTCGAGCGGCTCGTTCGAGATGCATCAGGCGGGCTTTAAAAAGGACAGTCCTATCAAGCGCATCGTGATGCGCGGCATGCGTGCACGTGGCGGGTATCACGAGGAACAGTATTTCGACCAGTCGATCGGTGACATTCTGCGCCACGATGTGTGCAAGATCAACTGCCGTGTGATCTCGCCCGAGCTGGAGCGCGACCTTAAGGCGTATTTGGCCGAGCGCTCGGACCGCGTGGTCAACGCGCCGTTTGACCCGGTGATGTTTGAGATCACGGATGTGGCATGCAACAAGGGCGAGAGCGTGGCCTGGCTGGCGGGCTACTACGGCATTGCCGAGGACGAGGTCGCGGTCTACGGCGACGGCGGCAACGACATTGCCATGCTCAAACGCTTCCGCCACAGCTACGCGACCAAAAACGCAAGCGAGGCAGCCAAGGACGCCGCGAGCGCAACTATCGGCAGTTGCATGGTCCACGCCGTCCCCAAACACATGCTCGCCACCATGCACAAGCAAAATTCCCGCACCGTAATCGAATAATGTGACAAAGGGACAGCCCCTTTGTCACAGGTGACGCTGGTCTCTTGAAATACGAACAAACATTCGCATATCTAACTGCGCTTTGATAGAATTGATACTGTTGGCGGCAGTTCCATGTGCCGGGCAACGCCCTCCATCTGATGGGAGGTGATGCCCATGACCGATCTGATTGATTTCGTGAGACTTCTGACCGCTTTGGTCTCGTTCTCCACGGCACTCGTCGGGCTTTCCGAGGCACTCAAGCAACGTTCGAAGCAACGTAAAAGGGGTCGCCGCCGCTAAGGCGTTGACCCCTTAATCCAAGCAACGGCGCTGCCCAGCTTTCCAGAACTTGGGCTGCCGTCGACACTATTCTACCCACGAATGACATTTTGAACAATCGGCAATGCCGCTCCAAAAGCCAGGCACAACTGGCACAACCTAGGCGGTCGCTGAATGTGACAAAGGGACTGCCCTTTGTCACATTCCAAATATTGCCTTTACGTGTTGATACACACGGTGTGCAATAATACTCGCACTGTGCAATAGCGTACAGTCTGAGTAACAAGGAGGACGCTTGTCCCAGCTCGAGAAATGCGATCGCCGGTCTCTTCGCTCGCAGCGTGCCCTTCGCCAGGCACTTGCCAGCGAGCTTGCCGAAAGCGGCGACCTTTCGCGCATTAACGTCGCGTCGCTCACCGAGCGTGCCGGCCTTACGCGCCGCACGTTCTATTCGCACTACCGCGATATCCCCGACTTTATCAGCCAGATCGAGGACGGCCTGCTTGCCGAGATTCGTGAGCGGGTGGAGCTTATCGCCGCAGCTCAATTACCCGATCTTTACCGCAACATCGACGAGCTCGAGCCGGCACCCGGTTCGGTTGAGCTGCTTCGCTATCTTGCGGCTAATCGCGACCTTATCGGGGCCCTGCTGGGCCCGGGCGGCGACCCCGCCTTTATTAAAAAGATCATCGATACCGCACGCGAGGCCGTGGTGCCGCGTGCACAGACGGGCATTTTGGGCTTGGCGCTGGGCACCTTCTTTGACTACTACGTCACCTACGTCGTGAGTGCCGAGGTCGGCCTGATTCAGCGTTGGTTTGAGCGTGGGCTCACCGAATCGCCCGAGACCATGGCGCGCATTATGACGGTTATCGCCTTTGTGCGCCCCGGCGACCTGTATGGCCAACCCATCGATATCAACGTGCCGGAATACGGCATGAAGCTATTGAATCTGCAGCTCGAGGACGCGGTCGACACCACCGCAACCGTCGAGTCCAACAACTAAGAGGAGAGACAATGAGCAAACTCGTCGAGGGCATTAAAGACCGTGTGGTCGCTGCCGCACGCGAGGCCGCGCCCGCCGTGGTGGACGCCGCGCAGAAGGCCGCGACCGCGGCTGCCGAGAAAGTTGCTGAGGCAGTTGCCGATGCCAAGAACGTGGCAGGGGAGACGTCCGTCGTCAGCGAGCCCGCCACCGCCGCTGAGCCCGTAGCCGCCGCCCAGGCCCCCGAAGGCGCGATCTTCAACCCCGAGGCCGCCCGCGGCAACCTGCACCTGGGCATCGACGTGGGCTCCACCACCGTTAAGCTCGCTGTGCTCAACGACGACAACCAGATTGTCTACGCCAAGTACCAGCGTCACCACACCGATGTCCGCGCCTGTGCCCGCGACTTGTTCGAAGGCGCCGCGACCGTGTTGCCGACGGCCCAAATGACCTGCGCCATTACCGGCTCGGGCGGCCTGCTGCTGTCCCAGTGGCTCGACCTGGAGTTTGTCCAGGAGGTCATCGCCAGCAAGCGTGCCGTCGAGACCCTCATCCCGGCCACCGATGTCGCCATCGAGCTGGGCGGCGAGGACGCCAAGATCATCTACTTCGACAACGGCATCGAGCAGCGCATGAACGGCACCTGCGCCGGCGGCACGGGCGCGTTCATCGACCAGATGGCCACTCTGCTGCACACCGATGCCAGCGGCCTCAACGAGCTCGCGGCAAACGCCACCACCATCTATCCCATTGCCAGCCGCTGCGGCGTCTTTGCCAAGACCGACGTCCAGCCGCTGCTCAACGAAGGCGCCCGCCCCGAGGACGTCGCCGCTTCCATCTTCCAGGCCGTCGTGACCCAGACCATCTCGGGCCTGGCGTGCGGCCGTCCCATTCGCGGCAACGTCGCCTTCCTGGGCGGCCCGCTTCAGTACCTCTCCGAGCTGCGCCACCGCTTCTACCTCACGCTCAACCTGGACGAGGAGCACCGCATTGTGCCCCAAAACGCTCACCTGTTTGTGGCGAGCGGCGCCGCCATGGCGCACGAGTCCAACAAGCTCAGCACGTTCCCGCAGCTCATCGAGGCCATCGATGCCCTGGGCGACACGCAGGGTGCCGAGGTCGAGCGCCTGGATCCGCTCTTTGCCACCGACGAGGACTTTGCCGAGTTCAAGACCCGCCACGACCAGGAAGTCGTCCCCAAGGGCAAACTCGAAGGCTACACCGGCCGCGTGTTCATTGGCATCGACGCCGGTTCCACCACCATGAAGGCCGCGCTCGTGGGCGAGGACGGTCAGCTGCTGCACACCTGGTACGGCAACAACAACGGCGACATCCTGGGCACGGCCAAGGTCATCATGGCCGATTTCTACAACCACATCCCCGCGGGCTGTACCATCGGCCACGTGACCACCACGGGCTACGGTGAGGCGCTGCTTATCGAGGCGCTCAAGGCCGACTCGGGCGAAATCGAGACCGTCGCGCACCTGCGCGGCGCCAAGGCGTTCCTGCCCGGCGTCGAGTTCATTCTGGACATCGGTGGCCAGGACATGAAGTGCCTGCGCGTCAAGGACGGCGTTATCGAGCACATCATGCTCAACGAGGCCTGCTCGTCGGGCTGCGGCAGCTTTATCGAGAGCTTCGCGGTCTCTATGAACATGGACGTGCGCGCGTTCGCCGATGCCGCCATCCATGCCAAGGCTCCGGTCGACCTGGGCAGTCGCTGCACGGTCTTTATGAACTCGCGCGTCAAGCAGGCGCAAAAAGAAGGCGCCACAGTGGGCGACATCGCGGCCGGCCTGTCCTATTCCGTCATCAAGAATGCCCTGTTCAAGGTTATTAAGCTGCGCGATCCCAAGGAGATCGGCAGCCAGGTGATCGTTCAGGGCGGCACTTTTATGTCCGATGCCACGCTGCGCGCGTTTGAGCAGCTCACCGGCGTTCATGCCGTGCGTCCCGACATCGCCGGCTGCATGGGCGCCTACGGTGCGGCCCTGCTCGCCCGCGATCGCGCCGGCGCCGACGGCACCTCGACCATTCTTTCGGCTGAGGACATCGCGCACCTCACCGTGACGCAAAAGCATGTCCGCTGCGGCCGTTGCTCCAACAACTGCCAGCTTACCGTCAACGACTTTGGCGGTGGCAGGCGCTTCATTACCGGCAACCGCTGCGAGAAGGGCGCCGGCCACAAAAAGCAGAAGACCGAGGCCCCCAACCTCTTCAAAAAGAAAAACGAGCTGCTCTTTAACCGCGAGGTCCTGAGCCCCGACGAGGCCCCGCGCGGCACCGTCGGCATCCCGCGCGCGCTCAACATGTACGAGAACTACCCCTTCTGGCACGCGTTCTTTACGCGCCTGGGCTTTAGCGTGCAGCTGTCCGACCAGTCGAGCAAGAAGACCTACCAGGCGGGCATCGAGTCCATGCCGTCCGAGAGCGTGTGCTATCCGGCCAAGATGAGCCACGGCCACGTGATGAACCTCATCGACCGCGATGTCGACTTCATCTGGATGCCGTGCGTGCGCTGGGAGCGCAAGGAAGATCCGACGGCTGGCAACTGCTATAACTGCCCCATCGTCATGAGCTACCCCACGGCGCTGGCGCTCAATATCGATGAGATCCGCGAGCAGAACATCGAGTTCCTGTACCCGTTTGTGCCGTATCACGACAAGACCGAGCTCAAGCGCCGTCTGTACCAGGTGCTCGCCGTCGACCGCGTGGCCGATGCGCAAGCCGGTCGCGGTCGCGTGCGCGGTCCTAAGATCACGCGCTCCGAGGTCGATGCCGCCGTTAACGCCGCCTACGAGGCCGATGCGCGCTTCCACGAGGATATCCAGACCATGGGCGAGGAGGCTCTTAAGTGGGTCGAGGACCATGGCGGCCACGGCATTGTGCTCGCCGGTCGTCCCTACCATAACGACCCCGAGATCAACCACGCCCTGCCCGAGCTTATCTCGAGCTTTGGCTTTGCGGTCTTTACCGAGGATTCGCTTGCGCATCTGGTGAAGCCCGAGCGTCCGATCCGCGTCGTCGACCAGTGGATGTACCACAGCCGCCTGTACGCCGTCGCCCGTTTTGTGACGATGCGCAACGATCTGGACCTGATTCAGCTCAACTCCTTCGGCTGCGGCCTGGACGCTCTGACCACCGACCAGGTGCAGGAGATCCTGGAGGCCAGCGGCAAGATCTACACCGTGCTCAAGATCGACGAGGTGTCCAATCTGGGCGCCGCGCGCATCCGTATCCGCTCGCTCATGGCCGCGCTTAAGGACCAGGAGGCCGAGCGCTTGGCCGAGGCCACGGCCGCGGGCGAGGCCTACAAGCAGGGCGATGCCGCGCCGGTGGCGCCCTCCACGGATGCCCCCGCGTTCGCGAGCCGCAAGTACACGTTCGAAGCGCAGCGTGAGAGCGCATCGACCGCGTGGCCCAAGGTGCCCTTTACCGAGCAGATGCGCGAGGAGGGCTATACCATCCTGTGCCCGCAGATGGCGCCGATCCACTTTGACCTGGTCAAAGAGGTATTCCGCGGTGCCGGCTACAACTTGGAGCTGCTGCCCTCGACTGACCACGATGCCGTCGAGGCCGGCCTGCGCTACGTGAACAACGACATCTGCTATCCGTCGATCCTGGTGACGGGCCAGATCATGGAGGCCATCGAGAGCGGTCGATACGACCTGTCCAAGACAGCTGTGGTCATCAGTCAGACCGGCGGCGGCTGCCGTGCCACCAACTACATCGCGCTCATCCGCAAGGCCCTGCGCGAGAGCGGTCACCCCGAGATTCCGGTGATCTCGCTTTCGGCTGTGGCACTCGGCGAGGACAACCCCGGCTTTAAGATTACGCCGGCGCTGCTTAAGCAGGCAGTCTACGCGGTGCTCTTTGGCGACGTGATGATGCAGATGCTCTACCGCTGCCGCCCGTACGAGGCCACGCCCGGTGCCGCCAACGCGCTCTACGAGGAGTACATGGCGCGCGCCCGCAAACTGGCGCCCAAATTCAACCGCCACAACTACACCAAGCTGTGCCGCGAGGCCATCCGCGCGTTCGACACCATGCCGCTCGTGGGCGAGGGCACCAAGCCGCGCGTGGGCGTGGTCGGTGAGATCTTGGTCAAGTTCCACCCCACAGCCAACAACCACGTGGTCGATGTGATCGAGCGCGAGGGCTGCGAGGCCGTGGTGCCGGGCCTGCTCGACTTCTTCCTGTACTCCATGAGCAACGCCGAGCTGCAGAAGGACGAGTTGGGAAGCTCTGCTACCACGCGCGCTGGTATGCAGGCGCTCATCAAGCTCGTGGACTGGATGCGCACACCGGTGGAGGAGATGCTCGAAAAGTCCCGCCGCTTCGAGGCACCCGAGCGCATCGGCACCATGGCCGACAAGGCCCGCACGGTGCTTTCGGTGTGCAACAACATGGGCGAGGGCTGGCTGCTCACGGCCGAGATGCTCGACCTGATCGATCACGGTGCGCCCAACATCATCTGCACGCAGCCCTTCGCGTGCCTGCCCAACCACGTGGTGGGCAAGGCCGTGATTAAGGAGCTACGCCGCCAGCACCCCGAGAGCAACATCGTCGCGGTGGACTATGATCCTGGTGCGTCCGAGGTCAACCAGCTCAACCGCATTAAGCTCATGATTAGCGTGGCCAAGGAAAACATGCGCGCCGGTAAAGGCTTTAAGCTCGAGAAGGTGGCGCCGCTCGCGATGGACGAGGTCACCGGCCAGATGCGTGCCCATGATGGCTGCGTGAGCTGCGGACCGGCCAGCGAGGAGGCCGTTGCATCGGTCGCCAAGCGTCTGGGACGCGGCATTAAGAAGTAGTTGGCCTGCTTTGGGCTAGATATGAGGCAAACGGGTGGTAGCCGTGCCGGCTACTACCCGTTTTTGCCGGACATATGTTGCGCAAATGACCTTGCTACAGCCTTCCGTGGGCTCGCCCGATTTCTGGGCCGGTTCGGGCTTTGAGGACAAGCTGCTGCAGGCCCAAGGCGATTTTTCGCTCAACGCAGGCCAGCACAGTGTGACCTATCTGCCGAGCTCCGATACGGCGGCAACCGCTCGCTATCAGGTGCTGCTGTACGACAACAACTTTGGTGCGGCCGAAAGCTATCCCAAGTTCGACTGGGGCCAGCTGGGCGCCGCGGTGGTGACCGACTACAGTAAGGGAACGCATTCGTTTGGGCGCGTCTTTACGGTGGACGAGACCGCGCGTGCCTACGAGCTTGTGGGCCAGATCGCAGTGCCGTTCTCGGGCTACGTGAGCAGCGCACAGCGCGTCGGCGATTCGAATAGTATGCTCGTGGCATCGGGCCAGGCCAAGACCTTTGCCGAGTACGATCGCTATGGACTGCCCATCGCCACCTACGAGATGGAAGCCGAGAAGTACATCTACCGCGTGTACAAGTACGAGCTGTAGCGCTGCGCTTGGCTGTGCCTGCGCCCCGCGGCTGCGCTCTCGTGCCGGGCCCACCTCGCGTCCCGCATCACTTTACGTCAAACTCCACACGATCGAGTTCGGGCACATTGAGGTTGATGAGCTTGCGGGCAACGCGGCGGTCGTGCGCCCCGAGCACCTCGCCTGTCGTCACATGGGCGACAATCTCGCGCTCGACGATGCCCTCCTCGTCCCCTTCGGTAGCCGAGGTCTCGACGGCGACGGTGTAATCCTTAAAGCCTGGCAGCACCGCGGCAAGCTCGCGCGTGGTCTCGGTGACGCCGTAGCCGTCCTGCACGCCGGCCTGCGCCGATCCAATGGAGCCTGCGGTCATAACGATGCAGGGGATGGCAAAGATGACCGTTCCCACGATGATGCGGCGGCGCACTTTGCGTGACAGCTCGTTGACCTCGGCGTTTTCCTCGGCGGTCACAATGCCGTCGCCGTTCAGGTCGCGCTTGAGCGGCACGCGCAAAAGAAGCAGCACGGCTTCGGCAGCCAGTGCGATAAAGACTACATTGATGCCAAACTCGTAAAGCGCCGAGAGAAACAGCGACCCGCTTGCGATGGCGATGCCGTAGCCCGCCGCGCACAGGGGCGGCATGAGCGCGGTCGCCACGGCTACGCCGGCGATGAGCGTGGCGGGTTCCTGGTCGCGCGAGTTGCCCAGGCCACCCGCAAAGCCGCCCGCGAGCGCGACGGCAAGGTCCCAAACAGTCGGTGTCGAATTGTCGATGATGGCGGCCGTGGTGGTGCCAAGGGGCGAGAGCTTAAAGTACAACGTGGACGTGACCAGGCAAAAGGCCATCTGTAGAGCCAAGCTCGCGACGGCCTCAAGGGTGATCTCGCGGTCGAGCGTGGCGATGCCGTATGCCATGGCAAGGACCGATCCCATAAGCGGGCAGATGAGCATGGCGCCCACGATGGCGATGTCCGAATCGATATCGAGGCCGATGCTTGCGATGAGCATGGCGATGATGAGGATACACAGGTGAGAGCCAGTCAGACGCGCCCCGTTTACAAAACGCTTGCGGATCACGTGATAGGGCGCGCGTCCCTCGCGAATGTTGAACGCGCGCTTTAAAAAGCGACCAGTCTGCTCGGCAGCCTCACTATGGGCAGGGCGGATGCCGTGGCGCCGGTGATGGCGTTCGCGTAGTCGCTTGATCTGTTGTTTGTCGAGTTCCATGTCCACCTCGTTCCAGCGCGGTCCGCGCAACGCGCCCGTTGTCCTAACTCTACACCGTGGCGGGCGGGGTGTCTGTTGGATGCGGAATCCGATAGGGCGGATGACGCGGGAGCAAATGCAAATCACAGGCTCAATTCCATCCCGCGAGAATATGATGCACCAGCTCCTTCAAATGTGACGAAACTGTGAAGCACGAGAGCGTGAATTTCAAAAAATACGCTGGTCGTCAATGTTGCGCAACAGAATTCAAAAATCGACAGCTACCGTTTGATACGTATGGATACATCCGTGTCAAAGGGAGAAAGCCATGGCAAACTACAGTCCACAACACTTTGAGCCTCGGGCCAAGGCCGTCAACGTCAAGGGCGTTGCTAACCGCGCCGTCGCAACCGTTTTGACGGCGGGCCTCATCGCTCAGCCGCTCATGTCGCCGCTGGCGGCAATCGCCGCACCGTCAACCGATAACGGCGATTCTGTTCAGGGGGGGGGGTAGTTCTGTAGAGAATACCGTTGCCGCCGGTAACCAAGCGGTCGTAAAGACGGCTGCCCAGCTGGCCGAGGAGTCGGCAAAGCAGCTCAAGGACGCTCAGGCCGCCTACGATGCCGCCCAGAAGAAGGCCGACGCGGCGGGCCAGTCTCAAAAGCAGGCACAGCAGCAAAAGAATCAGGCCTCGCAGGCCGTGACCGATAACGCCGCCGAGCAGAACGAGGCCGAGGTAGCCGCGCTTCAGGAGAAGATCGACGAGCTTAAGGCAGCCGTCGAAAAGACCGAGCAGCAGCAGAAGAAGCTGGGCGACCTGAACGATCAGCTCGATCAAGCCAACAAGAGTGTCGAGGATAAGACCCAGGCGCTCAAGGACGCCAAGGCAAAGCAGGATGAGGCCAAGAAGGCCCTCGATGATGCCCGGGCCAAGCTCGAGGCCATGGGTATGGACGAGTACGAGGCCGCCAAGAAGGCCGTCGAGGACGCGCAGGCAAAGCTCGATGACGCCAATAAGGCCGTTACTACTGCACAGGGCAATCTGGACCAGGCCAAGGCTGCCGAGGCCAGCGCCCAGCAGGAAAAGCAGAATACCGAGGCAGCTTTGACGACTGCCCAGGCCAAGAAGCAGGAGACTGCCGCTGCTCTCGCAGCCGCAACCACCGCGCGCGATAACGCCCAGCAGAAGTTCAACCAGGCGCAGGCCGCGCTCGATGCTGCCGTCTCGGGTACGGGTGTTGACCTGAGTGCGCTTGAGGCCGCCAAGAACGCTGCTGCTGGTGAGCTCAAGACCGCGCAGGCGGAGCTCAATGCCGCGACGGATGCCGACGCTACCGCCCAGGCGAACCTGCAGGCGGCCCAGAATACCGCCACCGCCGCGCAGGAGAAGGCCAACGCCGCCAACGCTGCCGTGGCATCTGCCCAGTCTGCATACGATGCGGCAAACAAGGAGTACAAGGACGCGGCCAGCGAGCGCGATGCCGCGAAGACGGCATACGAGCAGGCCCAGCAGACCGAGGCCGACAAGAAGGCTGAGTACGATAAGCTTGTCGAAGTTCGCAAGCAGAAGCGCAGCGAGTGGGAGGCAGCCTGCGCCGCTTCGAACGCCGCGGAAAAGGCTTATGACGCTGCTAATGCCCAGGTTGAGGCTCTTGAGCAGCAGATTGCAGACCTAAAGTCCAACATGACCGTTGACCAGGAAGTCATCAGTCAGGGTATGTTCGGCTTCATGAACTACATCATCGGCGGCAGCCAGTTCACAGCCACGCAGAAAAAGAACGCCCAGGATGCCGTATCGATGCTGACCGGTGCCGATGACAAGGCCGAATGGTATGACCAGTACGTCGATCAGGACATGTCTCGCGACACCAACCCGCTTTCCCTGGAGCAGATGCGCAACGCCCTGACATATCTCGACACCCAGAACAACCTCCGCAAGGCGAACGGTCAGTCGGCACTCAGCGTCAGCCTCCGCATGACTGTGGCAGCCGCCCTCAATACATCGTATTCATCGAACATCTGGGGACACTCTGGCTGCTACTATGATAACGGTGAAAATCTTGCCGGCGGCGGCGGCGAATATACCGGCGGAGAAACTGAGAATACCCTCGGCTGGCCCTACACCGGCCTCTATACCCAGGAGAAAGAGGCATTCGATAAGTACGTCGCGCAGTATGGCGACGAACTCGGCAGCCACCGATATGATGCCTATTATATCTCCCAGAACTACAACAGCATCTATCAAGAGTGTGGGCATTATCTCAACATCATCGATGCCGCTGCGGAAGCCATCGGTATTGCAACCGGTAGCGGAAAGAATACCGATTCCGAGGTAACCATCTTCGATTACAGCGATGATGACACGCAGGCCGATTTCACTGTCTCCGAGTTCAAGAAGCTCCTCAACGACTACATCGATTCCGCCTACAACGCAGGCGGCACGCAGGAGCAGAAGGAGCAGCTCAAGGAGCTTCAGGCAAAGCTCGCCGAGGCGCAGAAGACACTGGGTACGGCCGATACGGCATATCTCGCCGCTCTCAATAATCAGAAAGACGCGCAAGACGCCTATACCGCGGCCGACACGAACATGAACACCGCCAAGGGCGAGTACGAGAAGGCTAAGTCCGGCACCGCCGCCGCGAAGACGGCATACGACGCCGCGAAGGACGCACTCGGCGGAATCGACATCGAGTCCCTCAAGCAGAACCTCGATGCCGCCAAGGCCGAGGCCGCTACTGCCCAGGCGGCTCTCGATAAGGCAAACGCCACGCTTGCTGACAGCAAGACGAAGGCAGCCGAGGCCGCTGCTCACAAGGCGAAGGCTCGCAGCGCCCGCGATGCCGCCAAGGCAAAGTCCGAACAGGCCAATGAGGCGTATGACAACGCCACGGCTTCGGTCAAGGACCTTGCTGCCAAGCGCGATGCCGCCCAGGCGGACCTTGCGAATAAGCAGGGCTCGCTTGACGAGGCAAAGAAGGCCGACGATGCCGCCCAGGCTGGTGTAGACAAGGCCCAGGCCGCAGATGTCCAGGCCGCGACTGCTCTTTTGGACGCCAAGCAGGCGGTTGCCGCCAAGGCGCAGGCCCTGTCCGACGCACAGGAGAAGGCCAAGGCCGCCGAGGGCGAGCTGACCCGCGCAAACAAGGCCTTCGAGCGCTTCGCCGGCGCCCAGAAGGCGGTCGACGACGCCAAGGCCGCCTATGACGCTGCCGTCGCCGGTGTCGCCGATGCCCAGAAGCAGCTCGAGGCCGCCAACGAAGCCGTCGTCGATGCGAACTTCGAGATCGTCAAGGCCAAGGCCGAGCTTGCCAGCGATGAGGCACTCAAGGCCGATCTTGAGGCTGTCGACCACAAGGCATCCCTTGCCGCGGGCACGACGGGCAACGAGAAGCTGGTCAAGCTGAACGCTGCCTACGCTCGCTATAAGGCTGCCGTCGATGCCGCCGCTGGTCTCAAGGCTGCTCTGAGCGATGCCGATGCCAAGCTGTCCGATGCCAACGACGCCTATGCCGCCGCGCTGGCTGAGCTTGGCGATGCCAAGGATGCCCTGGCTGCCGCGCAGGCCGAGTACGACAAGTATCATCCCAAGGCTGAGCCGCAGGCCAAGCCTCAGGTTGCACAGGCTGCTGCAAAGGCTCCTGTCGCCAAGAAGAAGGCCACGTCGGCCGCGCTCGCCCAGACTGGCGATGACTCCGCTCTTGCGGGCGAGGTGTTCGTCATCGGCGGTATCACCCTCGTGGCCGCTGGTGTGACGCTGAGCGATCGTCGTCGCAAGCAGATGTAGTGATTCGGACGTCGGCTCTGCAGCGAATTCCAATTCATAGCGGGACCGTCTCGATAGCCAAACGATAAGGCCGGCGCGCTGTCATATGCAGCACGCCGGCCTTTCTTTGTTTCGATATCAAAAAGCCCGGTCAGCAGCCGTGAAAGCTACCGGCCGGGCAAGCCGTAGGCAATATGGTTGCTGTCGAGCAGCTGCTCAGCTTAGCCCAGCAGGCTTAAGCCCACGGAGACAAACGCCAGGATAACGCCGACGATGGACTCGCCGCCGAGCAGGCCGCTGGCGACAACCAGCCCCTGCTCCTGGAAGGCGGCGTCCTTGGCAGCTCTCTCCTCGTCGGAAAGACCAGCGGTGGCGTCGCGGTGGGCGGACCACTTGTCGTAGGCGAGCTTGACGCAGGAGCCCAGGAATGCCGTGAGTGACATGTAGAACGGCAGGTACACGCCCAGGCCGATCATCATGGCCGGAATGCCGAGCCAGTACATGACGATGCCGGCGATAAAGCCGCCAACGAACCACGGCACGCTCGGGATGCCCGAGACCATGGTGGCGACGACGCTTGCCTGCGCGGCAACAAAGCTCTTGTCGGGGCCAAAGGCGTCCGGGCCATAGGCGGTGACGAGCGCGACCATGACGGCTGCGGCGACCAGGGCGCCCACGATGCCGCCGATGGCTTGGCCGATCCATTGCGCACGCGGGTTGGTGCCCAGCACGGCGCCGGCCTTAAAGTCGTTCATGACGTCGCCCGCAAGGCCGCACGCCACGGCAACGATGCCGGCGATAAAGAACAGCTTGACCTGAGCGATCTGTGCGAAGGCAGCCACGATGAGCATAACGATGAGGCCAAAGATTTCCATGGGGTCGATACCCGTCTGGCCGCAGCTCTGCGCGCTCATGATGGTGGTGACAAAGGTGAACAGCGTGACGATGACGGCTGGAACGGGACCAAGGTCGAGCGCGATGGCGACGATCACGGCGATGGCGGCGGCGCCCAGGCCGATGATGCCGGCGTCGAGCTTAAGGGAGCCCGAGATGAGCGACTGCTCGTCGGTGTCGGTGGAGCTGTCGGCGGCAAGACCGCGGACGATACCGGCGACCTGCGGCAGGATGTCCTTGAGGACGACGGCGACGCCAAAGCCCATCATGAGGCCCATACCCAGGGACTTGACGATGCCCTGTGCGGTCATAACGTCAAACAGACCGGCAGCGGTGCCGCCGACGATGATGCCAAAATTGCCCAGCAGCGCGCCGGCAAACCAGAACGCGACGGGGGCGAAGCCCACCAAAAAGCCGATGGACAGCAACATGGGCGAGTTGTAGATGGCAAAGGTCACGCCGGGGATATTGAGCGTGCACAGCATGCTGGGCACCACGCCCAGGGCGTCGCGAAGCACACTGTAGATGCCGGCGATGGCCATGGAGCCAAAGAGCTGCTTGCCGGTCTTGCCGCCGGCCTCGGTCGCGCGCAGGGTCTGAGCTGCGGCGTTGCCGGTGGGGAACTCAAGCGCGGCGTCCACGATAAAGTGACGGTGGATGAGCGCCGTGGCCAGCAGGCCCAGGATGGTGCCGGCGAGTGCCACGATAAACATGTCGAGCCAGCTGATCTGGTCGGCATAGCCCAGCATCCAGGCGCCCGGGATGGTAAACGCCAGACCGCCGGCGACCATGGCGCCTGCGGACATGATGGTGTGGGTGACGTTTGCCTCGTTGAGGCTGGCGTTGCCCATGAGCTTAAGGAAGAACAGCGAGATGACGGCAGCGAAGACGATCGGCCAGGGGAGTGCGCCCATCTTGAGGGCGGTGTAGGCCGAGCTTGCCGTGATGATCACGCAGCCAAGGACGCCGATGACGACGCCGCGCAGCGTAAGTTGCCCGCGCATCGAAGCGCGGTTCGAGGGATTGCTCATATAAAACTCCTTTGCGTATATCCGCTTCCCCCGGGAGCGCCGTTACGGATACGGCGCGGGAAGTCGGGTTACCAAGGGCCGCCGCGTGAGCTCGCAAACGACCGCGCACCAGTATAGCGGCAAGGTAGTCATTTTGGGATGACTGGTTTAGGTAGGCGATATACTGCTGGGCAGACGAAAGGAGCGCCGACGATGCTTAATGGGTGCGCATATATATTGACGGTCGACGTGGGCAACACGTTCATTCGCTTTGGCCTGTTTGCAGAGGATTCGGCCGCGGCGCAGGAATGTCCGCTTGCGACGTGCGAGATCACCACGCCGTCGAGCATCACGGCAGACGAGGCGCGCATGCGTCTCGTGCAGGTCATGGCCGCACTGGCGGCCGATGCGGGCATGCCGGGTGCGCTTGTGCCCGCGGCTGCTGTGCTGAGCTGCGTGGTCCCGGCGCTCGAGCGCCCGTGGAAGGCAGCGCTTTCCCGTACCTGCACGGGGCGCGTGCTCACCGTGGGGCCGGGCCTCAAGACCGGCATACCCGTGCACTACGATGACCCGGCCGAGATCGGTCCCGACCGCATCGCCGACGCCGTGGCTGCCCGCGCCGTCTACGGTTCGCCGTGCATTGTGATCGACCTGGGCACGACAACCAATATCGAGGTCATCGACGCGCGCGGCACCTTTGTCGGCGGCGTTATCGCGCCGGGCCTGGCCCTCGGTGCCCGCTCGCTTTCGGCGGCAGCAGCGCGCCTGCCCCAGGTTGAGCCCTCGGCGCCGACACACGTCATCGGCCGCAACACGCGCGAGGCCATGCGCTCGGGTGTGGTTTTGGGCGAGGTGGCGCGCATCGACGGCATGCTCGACGTGGTGCTTGCCGAGATGCGTGCGACCAAGGCCGCAGGGGAGGGCGATGTGCCCATCGTCATTACCGGCGACGATGCCGAGGCACTTGCGGCCCTTGTCGGCCATAGCCTGACGGTCGATGACGCGTTGACGCTGCGGGGCCTCGCCGAGCTCTACCACATCAACCAAAAGCCCCGCCGCGCGTGAAAGTGAGGGCGCCGGTGGGATAAACGCCCCTACCTTCCACCTGCTACAATGGGTCAAACTATTGCGATTTCGGAGGTGTCTGGCATGTCGGACGATCTTCATCAAACTGCGTCAGGCAAGCGCCGCGACGTCATTAGCTGGGATGAGTTCTTTATGAGCGTGGCCATCGCCGCGCAGCGCCGCAGTAAGGACCCCAACACGCAGGTGGGCGCGTGCATCGCCAGCACCAACCACCGCATCCTTTCGGTGGGCTACAACGGTACGCCCTCGGCGCTCAACGACGACTTTTTCCCGTGGGGCACGAGCGATGACCCGCTGCAGGACAAGCATAACTACGTAGTCCATGCCGAGGCAAACGCCGTGCTCAACTACCGCGGCTCGCTCAAAGACCTCGAGGGTTCCACGGTCTACGTCACGCTGTTCCCGTGCCACGACTGCGCCAAGATCCTGGCGCAGGTGGGCGTGGGCGAGGTCGTCTACCTGGACAACAAGTATGCCGACACCGATGACGGCCGTATCAGCCGCCGCATTCTCGACTCCTGCGGCATCAGCTACCGCCAGGTCATCGTCGATGTCCAGATTGGTACCGGGGGACAAGCTCAGCAGTAATATGCGTTGTCGCTATCTGGCGACGAACGCAGCTCAAAGAGCCCCGTCCCAAATTGACTACTCGTGAAAGTCGCGTCTGCGCGCATGGACGGCTCGTGAGCGGGTACATGGCTGTAGTAACATAGCTTCTGTCCGCGGGCGTGCCCGCGTTATTGTGAGAAAGGAGCCCCTGTGGCTGTTAACGAAGAGCTGCTTAAGAAGGTTCTTGAAGAGATTCGCCCCAACCTGCATGCCGACGGCGGCGATATGGAGTATGTGGGCGTCGACGATGAGGGCGTCGTTAAGCTGGAACTGCAGGGCGCTTGCGCCGGCTGTCCCATGAGCTCGCTGACCCTTTCCATGGGTATCGAGCGCATCCTGAAGGAGCACGTGCCCGGCGTTACCCGCGTCGAGCAGGTCAATGCTTCCGGCGAGGCCGAGGACCTGTACGACGAGTACGCGCCGTTCTAAGATGCGAAAGCTGCGGACGGTACGCTCCGCATAGACGTTACGTCCAAATATGCGGCTGCGAGCGCAAGGCCCGCGGCCGCATTTGTATGTAGGGAGCAGGGGGATCGATATGCTCAACGACCTCTACCATATGCTTGACCCCGTTGCGATCTCGGCGGGCCCCATCACGATCTACTGGTACGGTCTGGCCTATGTGGTCGGCGCCCTGCTCACGGCGGTCGTTATGTACCGCACGCAGCGTCGTTGGGGCTTCGACATCACGATCGATGACCTGACGAGCGTCGTGCTCGGTGCGGTCTTTGGCCTTATTATCGGCGCGCGCCTGTTTTACGTCGTCTTTTACGGCGATGGCTACTATTGGACTCACCCGCTCGAAATCTTTGCCACCAACGAGGGCGGCATGAGCTTCCACGGCGGTCTGGTGGGCGGCATCTTGGGCGGCATCATCGTGTGCCGCATGTATAAACTCGACGCCTGGACCATCGCCGACCTTGCCGTGATCGGCGCCCCGCTGGCGCTGTGCCTGGGACGTTGCGCCAATTTCGTCAACGGCGAGCTGTGGGGCAAACCGACTGACCTGCCTTGGGGTGTGGTCTTTGGCGGCACCGCGGGCGATATGCCGCGCCATCCCTCCCAGCTCTACGAGGCGTTTCTTGAGGGCGTCGTGCTCTTCTGTATTTTGCAGGTGCTCAGCCGCAAAAAGCCGCTACTGCCCCAGGGCACGTTTATGGGCGTGTTCGTGATGGGGTACGGCATCGTCCGCTTTCTCGTTGAGTTCGTGCGCGTGCCCGATGCCCAGCTGGGTTATCTGCTGGGCGGCGTCATCACCATGGGTCAGCTGCTGAGTTTGCCGCTCGTGATCGCCGGTCTGGCGCTCATCATCTTCGCCCGACACCGCAATCGCCCCCAGCGCGTCTACTTGGACGCCTAACCACCAAAACCACCACAAAGGGGACAGGCACCTTTGTGGTGGTTTTGCCGAGTTTGATAGGTTTCTAGAAAGGCTTTCGGACTGTGAAGGATTCCGACCTCTCCACAACGGCTGCGCGCGACGCTGCCCGCATCGTCTGGTTTAAGCGCTACCCCGCCAAGCAGACGCTCATCGCATTTTTGCTCGCGCTGTTGGCGACCACGGCGTTTTCCATTGATCCCGCCCCGGTGTCGAGCAACGCAGTCTTGGCGATTGACCCCAAAGCCTCGGGCATGCTGTACGTGTGCTACGAGGTGCTCCTCTCGTTTGCCGGCCATACCGACGCGGTCATGCTGCTTGCACTTGCCTGCCTGCTCACCTTGCCGTTTCGCTACGTGTTCTTTGGCCGTGGCGACACCTGGCGTCCATCGATCATTCTGCCGTCGCTGTTCTTTGCCATCTGCATGGTGTTCGGCCGCAGCTACGATCTCACCGACTCGGCCGAGATCGTCCTTGGCGACAAAGCCCGCATCATCTGCGCCTGGATTGGCGGCGCGGGCTGGATGCTCTTAGCGATCGTGGCCTTCTATTTGGCTTTTGAGTGCCTGGATTGGCTGAGCTCTCGGCGCATTCCGTTTTCCGAAGCGCACTTTGGCCGCGTATGGCGTGTGACTCACGCCGTGCTCTCGGTCCATCCCTTTGCCGGGCCCTTCCTGGTGCTTATGATCGCCTGGGCGCCCACGCTCATCGCTTCGCTGCCTGGCCTTTTTATGGGAGATACGGGCGCGCAGATTCGCCAGTGGTTCAACTATCCCAACGGCACGAGCGACTACCTGCGCCTACTCAACCCCAACGTGTTGCTCAACGGGCATCATCCCGTAGTGCACACGGCCATTATCGGCTCGTGCGTTCAGCTGGGGCTTTCGCTGTTCAACAGCGCTAACGCGGGTCTTGCCATCTATACCTGTGCTCAGTTCGTCATCACGGCTGCCTGCATGGCCTATTCCATTTCGTCGCTGCGCAAACTGGGCGTGAGCCTGCCGGTTCGCGGTGCGATCCTGCTGTTCTTTGCGTTTATGCCGATGTTCTCTAACTACGCGGCGTTGCTCACCAAAGACGTGCTCTTTGCCGACGCGTTTTTGGTGCTGCTGGTACAGACCGTCAAGCTCGTGGCATGTGGCTTGCCCCGTCGTGATGCCAATGCCGAGCGAGCGGGCGAGAAAGCCCCCGTGCTCTTTGCGCGCCACGACTGGCTGCTGCTCGCTCTGGGCGCCATGGGTTCCACGTTTCTGCGCAACGGCGGCCTGGTGTTTCCCCTGGCGGCATGCGTAATCGCGGCGGCGTTTTGCGTATGGGACGTGCATGTGGCTCGTCGTGCAGCCAAGCAGACTGGCGCTGCGCCTTCGGGCGCCATCCCGCGTTTCCGCTGGGTTGGCGTTCTCGCGGTGCTCGCGCTCTGCCTTGCCTCTAATATGTACTTCACTAAGGTCTTTATGCCGGCGCACGACATCACGCCTGGTTCCAAGCGCGAAATCCTTTCGATTCCGTTCCAACAGACGGCTCGTTTCGTCCAAAAGCACGACGGCCTTAACTCGGGCGTCAACCCTACGGTTAAGGAGGACGGCACCATCGTGGAAGCTCCTTGCGACGGTTCGGTGACCGACGAAGAGCGTGCCGTGATCGATCGTGTACTCAAGTACGAGAACCTGGGCCGCCGCTACAACCCCGACAAGTCCGATGCCGTCAAGAACTGCTTTAACGAGTACGCCTCGCAGGAGGACATCGATGCCTATTTTGAGGTATGGGCTCAGATGTTTAAGAAGGATCCCGAGTGCTATATTTCGGCGCTTATCAATAACTACTATGGTTATTTTTATCCGAGCGCGCGCGATGCCTGGGTCTACAGCACGGCGCGTAGTGCCGAGATCATGGCGCGTCCCGACAACCTCAAGTACTTCGACTTCCATCCGGTCGATAGCAACGTAGTGCGCTGGTGCGACCACCTGATCAATCTGTACCGTGTGGCGGTGCAGCGCATCCCGTTTATTTCGCTCACCATGAGCTCGGCCACCTATGTGTGGATCATGATCGCCGTGGTGGTCTATCTGCTACGTCGTCATTCGTGGCGTGCGCTGGCGATCTGGGTGCCGCTGCTGGGCGTGCTCGCCGTGTGCCTGATCGGTCCCTGCAACGGCTCGACCTACATGCGCTATCTGTATCCGGTCATCGCCTGCATGCCCTTTGCCATCGGCGCCACCATCACCCGCAGCGATCTCCTCTGGTCCTAACTTGGTGCATTGGGGTCAGGTTTCTTTGCACCAAAGGGGGGCATCATCACGACGCCTTCATTTTGGGGTTTATCTCGCAGGCCAGTAGGTATATCATAACGACGTTTGTTTATATTGCCCGAGCATCTGCGCTGGGCTTTAGGTCGAAACCGATAGGAGACACGTATGTCCGGACACTCTAAGTGGGCCACAACCAAGCATCGTAAGGGCGCGCAGGACGCCAAGCGTTCCGCCCTCTTCTCCAAGCTGAGCCGCAACATCACCGTTGCTGCCCGTCTCGGCGGCGACCCGCTGCCCGAGAACAACGCCAGCCTCGCCGCTGCCGTTGCCAAGGCCAAGGCTCAGTCCATGCCCAAGGACAAGATCAAGTCCGCTATCGACAAGGCATTTGGTTCGGGTGCTGACGCCGCCGTCTACGAGAACATCGTGTACGAGGGCTACGGTCCCGCCGGTGTCGCCGTCTACGTCGACTGCCTGACCGACAACCGCAACCGTACCGCTGCTGATGTCCGTTCCGCCTTCTCCCACGCTGGTGGCAACCTGGGCACCTCCGGCTCCGTCGCCTTCCAGTTTGAGCGCAAGGGCCAGATCGTCGTCGCCAAGGAGATCCTGGACGAGAACGCCAAGAAGGAGACCATGATCGCCAACGGTGCTGCCGGTGACGAGGATGAGTTCATGATGGCCATCGCCGAGGCCGGCGGCGAGGACTACGAGGACGCCGGCGAGGAGTGGATCGTCTGGACTACTGCCAACGAGGTCATGGCTGTCTCCAAGGCGCTCGAGGAGCAGGGCGTCCAGGTCAAGGGCTCCGAGACCACCATGGTCCCGACCACCCCGACCGAGGTCTCCGGCGCCGACGCCAAGAAGGTTCAGCGCCTCATCGACCGTCTTGAGGAGCTCGACGACGTCCAGGATGTTTACAGCACCATGGACATGACCGACGAGGTCATCGCTGCCCTCGAGGAGGAGTAGCGCCCGCACGGGTTAAGCCGTGCATATCTGGGCATAATGAAGCGAGCATGCAAGCCTCGTGGAATAGATGAGCCGGATCCGCGTGCGTAGAGCACCGGACCCGGCTCTTTTATAATGATGCGAACCGTTTTGCATTTCGAGAGCCGAGATTTGAAGGGAGCGCCGCGTGCGCGTACTCAAACGAGCCCTAGCGATCGTGTATCTTGCCGCCACCATCGTGGCGCTGGGTACGCTTGTCTGCCAGTTTTGGGGGCCGTATACGTATCGCTTTATGCTGCTGATGCGCGACCCCATGCCGCGCATTGTCGTGACGGCATGCGGCGGAGTTGTGGCGATTGGCGTGCTGGTAAGCTTCTTCCGCCTGATGTTTGCTCGTCGCGAGCCGTCCTGCGTGCATCCGGCGGGGGAGCGCAATATCGAGGTCACGCTCGCGGCGCTTTCTTCGTGCGCCAGGGCTGCTGCAGAGCGCGACGATCGCGTGATGATCGAGCATGTCGAGGCCCGCGTCCAAGGCCCCGACGATTCGCATGTCCGTTTTAAGGTCGAGGCTATCGCGCTTGACGATAAGGACGTGGCATCTCTGGCTACCGCGATGCAGCAGCGCATCGAGGAAGCTTGCGACACCATGCTCGGCACGCCGGGTACGACCACGCGCGTCCGTTTTTTGCCGTCCAAGACTACCGTCCAGACCGTGGAGGTTTCCGGTGAGTGATACCAATCAAGATAAGACCGCTCGTACGCCGCGCCTGACGATTGACCAGAGCGCCACGCCGGCGAACGAACCTGTTGATTCCAAAGCAGAGGCAACTGAGTTACAAGACGCGGCGGCCGCGGATTTTGACGAGGCTATGGGTCTCATCAAGGGTACGGGCGCTGCCATCTGGAGCTATGCTGTGCGTCATCCCAACACCACGCTCGGTGCCGTCGCTGGCTTTATCCTTGCCGTGTTGGTGCTCACGCTCGGCCTGTGGGACACGCTCGTCATTGCATTCTTCGTGCTGATCGGCGCCGTGATCGGCCAAATTCGCGACGGCGAAAACGGGATCGTCAACTTCTTCGGCCGTCTGTTTAGCGGCCGCTAATATGTATTCGACTGTCGCATCCGCGGCAGGCATAAGGAGGAACCATGGCTTTTAATACGAAGGTCGATGTGGCCGATACCGAGCTCGAGGAGAACGAGGCGGCCGTCGCCGAAGTCGAGGATGTGACGCTCGAGGATGAGGCGCTCGTCGAGGCCGAGTCCGCCGATGACGCGGACGAGGATGATGAGGAAACAGACGAGTCCGAGGACTCGCTGACCTATTCCAACGGTGTGATCGAGAAGATCGTCGCCATGGCCACCCGCGAGGTGCCGCACGTCCTGGGCATGAAGGGTAACCTTATGCACTTTGTGCAGGAGCAGTTTGGTGCCGAGAATCTGACCAAGGGCGTGACGGTTGAGGTCACCGATGACAATCGCGTGGTCGTCAACATCTCCGTCATTATCGAGTACGGCGCCTATGCGCCCGCGATCTTCGACGATGTCAAGGCACGTGTCACCGAGCGCCTTGCCGCGATGACCGGCCTTGAGGTGGCGGGCGTCAACCTGCGCATCGAGGACGTCATCACCCCCGAGGAGTACGAGCACCGCACCAGCCAGCACGAGTAACCTTCCAAAAAGGGACAGGTTTGTTTTGGCAGGCTTTATCTGCGAAAACGTTAAACGGCCGACCGCGCAAGCAAAAGCGTGGCCGGCCGTTATTTGTATGCCCCCCGATGTGGGCATACCGCTCGTCTAACTAGGGGTTGCAATCGTCGCGTTCCGCGTTACCCTAATGGGCGCATTGTTTCCAAATTGTTAACGAGGGGTTGCCGTAATGGCCGACGAGCACGAAACAGAAAGCAAGGCATGGGCGATTGAGGCCGCCGCGGCAGAGGCGGCATCGCGTGCTGCCGAGGAGGTGCATCGTCCTCCCGTGGTGCCGATGGAGCGCGTGGTTGATCGCACCGATATCGAGCGCGGCGAGCGTGTCGGTCAAAAGCGCAGCCAGGAGCCGGGCTTCCCGCGCTTTTTTGCCGAGCTCAATCTGGGCCTGATTCTTACGGCCTTCGCCATCGTTGCGTTTAAAACCCCTAATCACTTTGCTTTTGGTGGCACCTCGGGCGTGTCGGTCATTCTGTCCACACTGTTCCCGACCCTGCCCGTCGGCGTTTTTATGTGGATTATCAACGCGGTTCTCGTCGTCTTGGGCTTTATCTTTTTGGAGCGCAAGGCAATCCTGTGGAGCGTCTTCGCCTCGTTTGCGCTTTCGGCCTATGTTTCGCTGTTTGAGCTTTTTATTCCGACCGATGTCTCTCTGACGGGTGATATGTGGCTCGACCTGTGCTTTGCCGTCATCTTGCCGGCGCTCGGCAGCGCTATTGTCTTTGATATTGGCGCCTCGACGGGCGGCACGGACATTCTTGCCATGATCCTCAAGCGCCGCACGACGCTCGAGATTGGCCGCGCGCTGCTGTTGGTTGATATCGGCATCGTGGCCATCGCGGCCTTTTTGTATGGCCCGCGTGTCGGTCTGTATTGTGTGCTCGGCCTGTTTGCCAAGACGCTTGTGGTCGACAAAGCCATTGAGAGCATTCACCTGCGCAAAGTCTGCACGGTCATTTGCTCCGAGCCCCTTAAGGTCGAGGAGTTTATCGTCAAGCATCTCAACCGTACGGCGACCATCAGTCGCGGCTACGGTGCCTTCTCGGGCAAGTGCGTGACGGTGATCATGAGCGTGCTGAGCCGTCGCGAGGCCGTGCAGCTGCGCCGTTATGCGCGCGAGGTCGATCCGGGTGCCTTTATCACGATCGTCGACAGCTCCGAGATTGTCGGCAAGGGCTTCCGCGGAACGAACTAGCACAGACGTATTCAACGAACCGCCTGCTGGCGCCGTGTATCTTGCAAATCGGTCATCTTTGAGTATTTGACCCCACATTGGGCAATAATGATGCCAAAGACATCGTTTGCGATCCAGGTGATTCGCTCTAGATACGAAGGGATGATTTCGATGTTCTGCTCGCAGTGTGGCGCCCCTATGGGCGATAACGACAAGTTCTGCGGCGTGTGTGGTGCCCCCAATGCCGGTGCTGCAGCCTCCGCCCCTCAGGGTCAACCTCAGCCTCAGCAGTTTGTTCCGCAACCGCCCGTGGCGAATGCGCCAAAGGGCTGTGTGGCTCAGGCGTTCCAAGATATGACCAAGACTCCGGGTGTGCTTCAGCGTGTATGCCAAATCGCGTTTTTGCCGGCGCTGATTTGCGTTGTGTCGGTGCTCGTGTTGTTTATTCCCGTTATTGGCGGCATTGCGGCTGCCATCGGCTTTTTGGCAGCTTGCATTGCGAGCGTGTGCGGTTCCGGCTTTGGCATCGAGTGGGGTCGCGATCTGTCGCTTAAGATCGATGACGGCATGGATCGTCCGCTGATGCGTTCCACGTCGTTTGGTCTCGGAGTCTTTTCGAGCGTTATTTCGGTCGTGCTCGAGGTTATCGCTGCCATTCCCGTTATCGGTGTAGTGCTTTCGCTGGTGGAGGGCGTGGTAATTGGCGCTGCGGGCTCGTATTCTTATTACGGCTCTTATGCGCTCGAGGCTGCGCTGTTTGGCTCGCTTGGCCTGCTTGTCCTGGCGCTAATTGCCTCGGCGATTCTGGGTGTCTTCTTTAAGATGTTTGCCGACATTGCCGTGATGCACTTTGCGGTGACCGGGCGCGTCGAGAGCGCGTTTTCGCTCGATAAGGTCTGGGCGGCCTTTAAGCACAACAAGACCAAGCTGTTCTGTGCTTCGTTCCTTCCCGAGTTTTTGACGGGCCTGGTTGCCAACGTTGTCACATGGATCTTGACGGTCGTCTTTGGCGCCATTGCCTCTGTCGGTATGTATAGCTACTACTATCGTCCTACGGGTATTGAGGCAATCGTTACCGGCGGTGGCGTCACGCTCGCGCTGTTCTTGGTGCTGGTCGCTTTCTTCACCGTATTTCTTACGGTCTTTGGCAAGATGCTCAAGCACCGTGCCGTTGGCTATTGGGCCGCACGCTATGCAAGCGAGTGGGCCGATGAGGATAAGGACGACGTCCTGACTTTTGTGTTGCCCTTCGAGAAGAAGTCCGCTCCTTCGGGTTACGGTGCTCCGGATGCTTCGCCGGCACCTGCACCCGCTCCCGCGACCGAGCCTGAGCCGGCGCCCGAGTCTGAACCGGCGCCCGAGCCTGAGACGGCATCTGAGCCCGAGCCTGCGCCTGAGCCTGAGCCTGAGCCGGCACCTGCACCTGAGCCGGCGTCCGAGCCAAGCTCCGACGAGGACCCTCAGGACGAGTAGCCATGCCGTCTGCCATTTGGGGACGGGGTAGAAATAGTAGAAATAGCGCTTGAAGAATGAGCGGGGGCGGACGTGTCGAAACGTCCGCCCCCGCTTTGACATCGCGATGTGGCTATGACTGCGAGATGCCAGCGAATCGACTACTCGTCGTGCTTCTCCTCGCGGCGTGCAGCAGCGCGTGCGTCGTGGATGCCCTTGATCGCGGCATGGCGAGCCGTTCGGGCATCATGGATGGCGTCGCGAGCCTCGGCGGTCGTCGCCTTGGCAGAACGCAACTTGGCGGCCAGATCGGGGTTGGTTTCGGCGACCGCGGTAATCGCGGGGCCGTCGAGCTCCTCTTGCGTGGGCTCGGCCAAAAAGTCGATAGCATACTGGGCGGCCACCATGGAGCCCTTTGCCAGCACGGTCTCGTCGATCTTGTAGAAGCAGGAATGTTGGGCGTACGTGGCGCCAATCTTGGGGTTGCGCGTACCTACAAAGGCGAGCACGCCCGGTACGCGACGCAGGTACTCCGAAAAATCCTCGCCCGAAAGCGTGCCGCGATAATGGCCTTGGCCGGTGGGGCCCAGGCACTTCATTACAGCCTGACGGCAGCGCTCGCTCGAGGCGGCGTCGTTTTCGACCTTGTAGTTGGCGATGGTGTAGTCGGTGAGCTCTGCCTCGGCGCCCAGGGCGGCCGCGGTATGCTCCACGATGCGGCGCATGAGCTCCGGCATTTCCTCGTGGGTCGAATCGCCGTAGGTGCGCACTGTGCCGGCGAGGTAGGCCGTGCCGGCGATAACGTTGCGCGCGGTGCCGCCGTGCAGCTCGCCGACGGTGATGACGGCCGGCTCGTAGGGGCTGATTTCGCGCGAGACGATGGTCTGCAGGGCGTTGACAATCTCGGCGGCAACCATGACGGCGTCGTGACCTTGCTGGGGCATGGCGCCATGGCACGAGGTGCCGCGGACATCGATGCGGAACCAGTCGGTATTGGCCATGCGCGGACCGGGCTCGCAGCTTACAGTGCCGGCGTCAACATCGCTCCAGATATGCGCGGCGTAGGCACCATCGACGCCGTCGAGCACGCCCGTGCCGATCATGAGCTTGGCGCCCTGGCCGTTTTCCTCGCTGGGCTGGAAGACGATGCGGACTTCGCCGTGGATGTCGTCGGTCATATGGCGCAGGATCTGCAGCGTTCCGAGCATCATGGCGATATGGCAGTCGTGGCCGCAGGCGTGCATGCAGCCCTCGTTGACGCTGGCGAACTCCTCGCCGGTCTGCTCGGTGACGGGCAGGGCGTCGATGTCGGCGCGCAGCAGGATGCGGCGGCGTGGCGTGCCGTCCTCGCGGTAGGCATCCGGCGCGGTGCCGCGAAGCGTTGCCACCAGGCCCGTCTTAAGGGGACGCTCGTAGGGGATATTCATGGCGTCGAGCTGGTTGGCGATGTCGGAGGTCGTGCGCTCCTCGGCGAGGCTCAGCTCCGGGTGCTTATGGAAGTGCCGGCGCTGCTTGATGATATATGGTTCAAACTCGGTAGCGATATCTTGGATGGCCGCGGTGACGTCGTCAGCCGCGCGAGCCTCGGTCGCCGCCATAATCTGCTGTGCCTTGGTCTTCGTCATGGTCGATTTGCTCCTTGCTGGGTTGATCGCAAAATCGTACAGGCTCTCTCCAGTATGCCACCTGCCGCTAGGGCTGGTAAAGTTGCCGTTTGCCGCTTGGGGTTTTGTTACAAGGGCGGGGGAGTACACTCGGGGGTGTTGAATTTCCTGCCAGAGATGGGGATGCCCATGCAACATATCGATCGGATTATCCGCTCCAAGAACGTCTTTACCGCGCAAGACGGCATCGATACCACCCGCGAGCTGGCGATTGCCATCGCAGGCGACCGTATCGTCGCAGTCGGTGCGCCCGATGACGTGATCGCCGCCGCTCCTGCCGCTACGTCGGTTATCGACTACGGCGAGCAGTTTGTCTGCCCCGGTTTCCATGACGCTCATCTGCACTTCTTCCATACCTCGGTCGGTTCCTCGCCGTACATGCTCATGGATATGGGCACGTCCGAGGCGGCGCTGGTGCAACATGCGCTCGAGTTTTCCCAGGACCTGCCCGACGACGCTTGGGTTGTGACGCAGGGCTGGCGCGACTACCGTTGGGACCCGCCCGAGCATCCTACCAAGGCGTCGCTCGATGCGGCATTCCCCGATCGTCCCTGCGTTATGTACTCGGGCGACGGGCACACGCTGTGGCTCAACAGCCGCGCACTCGAGGCGCTCGGCGTCACGCGCGACAGCGAGCCGCCGGCGGGCGGCAGCTACGACAAGGACGCAAACGGCGAGCTCACGGGCATTGCTCACGAAGCGGCTGCCATGCAGCTGTTGCCGCGCTGTCTTGAGTGGCTGGGCGAAGATCGCATCGCAAGCGCTTACGCCGATCAAATGAGGCGCATGGCCGAGCAGGGCATCACCTCGATCTGCGATATGTCGCTCATGCCCATGCCGGGCTGTGATTTTATCCGCGACGATGTCTACGACAAGCTGCAGACGACCGGCAAGCTGGGCATCCGAGCCCATTTGTTTCCCACGCTGCTGGATGACCAGTCGCGCTTGGAAGAGCTGCAGGCACGTTACGCGAACAATGTGCTGCTCTCGGCGCCTGGTTTTAAGCAGTTCTTCGACGGTGTGTCGAGCGAACACACGGCATATCTCACCGAGCCCTATACCAATCCACGCTTCCCGGGCGACCAGGGCCGTCTGACGGTTCCCGCCGAGCGCATGCGCAAGCTAGTTCTGGCTGCCGCGGAGCGCGGCCACACCGTGCGCATCCACGTCATCGGCGACGGTGCCATCCATGCCGCGCTGGATATCTTCGAGGAAGCGGCCGAACTGTACGGCCTGCCCCAGCACGGCCATAACACGCTCGAGCACCTGGAGAATCTGCTGCCTCAGGACATCGATCGCCTGCGCAAGCTCAACATCATTGCCTCGAGCCAGCCCTGCCATATCACGCTCGACCCGGGTGGTCCGGAGCGCGACCTGGGCTTGGAGCGCAGCCGCATCATGTGGCCGTTTGCGACCTATAAACAGCGCGGCATTCGCCAAGCCTTCGGTACCGACAGCCCTATCACGGCAGTTACCAGCATGAACGTGCTCTATACGGCCATTACGCGCCAAGACCCTCGCAGCCACTGGCCTGAGGGCGGCTGGCTCCCCAGCGAGCGCATCGATGCGGCCACAGCTCTGCGCAATTACACCCTGGGTAGCGCCTACGCGGCGGGCGACGAGCAAAACCTCGGCAGCCTGGAACCCGGCAAATACGCCGACCTGGTAGTCCTGGACCAAGACCCACTCACCATCGACCCACAAGAGCTCCAGGCCACCAAGGTCCAGGCCACCTACCTGGCAGGCAACCTTGTCTACGAGCGATAATATTCATGTCGTACCGTTAAACGCGGCTCGTGCAGCCTATTTTGCGATGGCGCTCGAGCCGCGTTTGTTTGCAAATGGGGGGGGGTCGTTAGGAGCGTCCCCGCCCTGCTTGATTTGGGCGCGGGGCGGAGGCGCCGCTGCCCCGCGCCCAATTTGGACAGCAGCAATGCTATCTCTAGGTGTTTTGCATACTTTCCATTACGAATTGCATAAAAAGGTTGGGATGTTCTTCCGGATCCTGATGTACCCCCGTCCGCGCCGTGCAAAAAACGGAGTATTCAGCACCGCATGCCCCGTCGGTGCCGCTGCGGTTGGGTAACGTTGCGGAGATTGACGTCATTTTGGGCTCCTGTACGGCGCGAGGCGCCCCTTTTTGTCCTGACGGAGTTTGCCTGCCGACTTAAATCGCCGGTCGAAGGTGTCCTTGGGATCAATATGGTGTGTCCGGCGCGTATGCAGCCGTCCTGGCTTGCTGAATACTCCCAAAAATGCACGGTGCTCCCCAGGGGACCCGTGCGCGCAGCGAAAACCATGCACATGTCGCTATCCGCATCGCCATTTTGCTGCACTGACTTTTCTGAATGCCGGGCCCGATAACGTTGACTCAGCTCCCGTGTGGCGCCGGAGGGGCGGGATATAAGGTTTATCGCGAGTTCCGCACGAGCCGAAGGCCACTTAATGTGGCCTTCGTGCGAGCAGGACTG
>DBGFJU010000008.1:0-82884 GCA_048529485.1 Collinsella aerofaciens
ATTATAAAACATCCGGTATGCATCCTTCTGATCTGGTGCTGATCGCAGCCCGTCCTTCCATGGGGAAAACAGATGTGCGCAACGATCGAGAAGTTGCGGATGTGGGAAATGTCAATTGAAGTATTCATGCGGACTATCTTACCCGAGCGGTACAAAAAATGGAGCCTGTTCCATAAAACAGGCTCCATTTATGCGCGTAATCTGTGTGGTGTGAAATTTACAACTTAGGCGTTGATGCTGTTCACGAGCTTGGCAAGACCGGACTTGCGGTTGGAAGCCTGGTTCTTGTGGATAACATGCTTGGCGGCAGCCATGTCGAGACGCTTGGTGACGGTCTTGAGGGCGGCCTGGGCCTTCTCGGCGTCGCCCTCGGCGACAGCGGACTGGACGTGCTTGGTCAGCGTCTTGAGCTCGGACTTGACAGCCTTGTTACGCATGCGAGCTGCCTCATTGGTGCGGATACGCTTCTTCTGAGACTTGATGTTTGCCACTTCTGGAGTTCCTTTCGAGTTCCTTGCAAAAAATGTATGACACCTCTGAGACACGGTGAGGTCATGCAAGCGCCTACTATAGCACGCTCCCCCTCAAAGGGATAGAACGAATTTGTCAAATAGGCAGGTATCATCACGATTTTCTCAAGATGTTCGTAATCCAGAGCAAAAGCGCGGTCTGGGAATCGGCCGAACCCTTCAGTGCGAGCTCCACATCGACCGCTCCCTCGAGCGCTGCAACGAGCTCGGTCATCGAAAAACGACGAGCCCAGGTCAGGTGATTCTTGACCTGCCAGGCCTGAAGCTTCAGTGTCGCGGCAAGCTCACGCCCCTGCCCACGCGCATCGAGCGCCTTGGCAACGATAAGCTCGCGAATACGCCCGCACAGTAATGTGTAAGTCCACACGTAGCTCTTGGCGGGCAGTAGATTGAAGAGCTCAAGCGAGCGGCGCATGTCACGGGCCGAGACCGCATTGAGAAAGTCCCAGGGCTGAACTTCTGCCGTGCGCACGATCCAGCGCTCCACATCGGAAAGCTCAATTTGCGGCGCATCGACCATCTGGGCAAGCTTGGCCAAGTCGTTATCAAGCATGCGGGTGTTCTCGCCCGAGCGCGAAACAAGCTCCTCGGCGGCCGCCGTCGAGATGGACTTTCCGTGCTGTGTCGCCATCTGCCGCACGCGGCGCGGGAGCTCCCAGCGCTTGGTGCTCGAACAGTCGATCACGGCCTTCTTGTCAATCTTGGCGATTGCCTTGTACAGGCGCGTGTTCTTGGCAAGCGAATCGGCGATTATGAGGCAAACCGTCGTGGGGCTGGGACTCGCCAGATACTCGACAAGCGGCTCGGAGATCGCTTTGGCGAGTTTTGAGCAGCCGTCAAGGATTACCAGGCGAAACTCGCTGCCCATGGGAAAGGTGTTGAGCGATCCGATAATCGACTCGATATCGGGGTCTTTGGTCATATCGCGCTCGTCGAGGTTGAACTCGACCATGCCCGTCTTTTCCAGACGCGCCTTCATACGCGAGACAGCGTGGTCGCGTTTGACTCCGTCGGAACCGACGATCAGATATGCCGGCAACAGACCGGTTTCGGACATCGCGCTCCCCTCCCGCGGGCTCTCGAGTTCGTACCGTGCCATTCTAGCCCACGGGCTTATCCCGCGCCAACGGCAGCATCACGGTCGCTGACATCGCATGGCAAAACCGGTTGCGGTCGGCGAGACGGTAATGTCTCCTTGTTCGATGGTACATGCGAACGCGCCGCCCGCATCTCGAACGGAATCGATGCAGGCATCGGATGGATGGCCGTAGCGGTTGCCCTCGCCCGCGCTCGCGATAGAGAGCTCGGGCTTAAACGTGCCCAGCAGGTCAGTGTCCACGGATACTTTTGAGCCGTGATGCCCCAGCTTGAGCACATCGATATCACCCACCTCCTGTACAAACTCGCGCTCCTGATCGAGCTCGGCATCACCAGTGAGGAGCACGCGAAGGCTCTTGCCTTCCTGGGCATAGGAGAGCAGCAAGACAAGCGAGTCCTCATTGCCCTCGCCATCTACCGTGTCAAACGGCCACATCACACGAGCCCGAAATGCGCCGATATCGACTGTGTCCCCGCAGGCCACCTGCCGATACGCTACACCCGGGCGATTCAGGACCTCGGCAGGCGCGCCGTCCAGCGCATCGGCCGCGACCGCAATGGTTCCAACCGAAAACCGATCGAGCACGTCGGGAAGGCCGCCCCAATGGTCTTCGTCCCAATGCGTCACGAAGACGGCGTCGATATGGTGGACATTGTTGCGAACCAGCGCCGACACCACGCGCTCATCGAGCCCACAGTCGACGAGCGCCACGGTGCCACCCTGACGAACCAGAATCGCATCGGCCTGGCCAACATCGAGGACCGTCACCGAAGGCGGCGCGCATCGATCCCAATAGACATACGGAACACCCGCTGCAAGCATCAAACACAGCAACCCCACTGCCATGTTCCGTGCGCGGGGGCGTGGCCACCAGACCAAGAGGGCCACCAACGCGAACGGCACCACATATACCAAGGGCGTATCGAGCGGCACGCTTACGGATGCGCCCGGAACGGCGGCAAAAAGCCGCTCAAAGAAGAGGGCGCAGCGGGCGACAATCATGGGCACCACAAGCGCCCCGTGACGCAGCGGCGGCACAAGCGAGCAGGGCACCAGCACAACCGATACAGCGAGCAACACGCTTATCACCGGACCGATCACGGCATTTGCAAGCGGGGCAATGAGCGAAAACGTCCCAAATGCGGGAATGGTTACGGGAAGTGTCGCCAGCTGCGAGCACAGCGTGACAGACAAAATACTGGCGACACCCGATGGCACACCCAGCTCGCCCAAGGCGTAGGTAGCATAGGGGCAAAAACAAAGGATGGCAAAAACACTGGCGCACGATAGCTGAAAACCCATCTCGAACAGTACTGTCGGCCGCAGCAACACAAAGATAGCCATGGTCAAAAATAGGGCCGAGAGGCCATGCCGACGACGTCCGGCGCCGTTGGCGACAAGCGTCGCCGCCACCATGCAGCACGCGCGCACGGCCGAGGGCGAGGCGCCCGTAAAGACGGCATAGGCAGCGAGGGCCAGCACCAACAGTCCCCGCTGCAGCCCACGAGAGAGGCGCGTCTTTTGAAGGGCGCTCTCAATCACAAACCCAACGATGGCAAGATGGCTGCCCGAGACGGCGATGAGATGCGCCGTGCCTGTTACCGAAAACCAATCACCCGCAGGCTGGGCGCGCAGCTCGGACGAGCGCCCGCAGACAATGCCGGCAATGAGCGAGCGCGCCGGATCGCTCGCGGGCGCGATAACGGCAAGGAGCTCGTTTCGAAGCCAAGACAACGGCCCTGGAGGGCCCTCGTCGATCGATACCAACCGGACGACTTTAACCTTTCGAAGCTCGCCCCGAAGCACGCGTGAGCGTCCATACGTATCATTCTCAAAGCGCGAAATGCGACCGATAGCACGTACAAGCGAACCGGCGCCGAGCTCACGATCACACGACAGCCGTACCTGACCCAAGCGCTTTTCGCCCGCATACGCATCGCAGGTATAGGAGTACACACCGTCATTGATGGACGGGTCGCCGTGCACAACAAACTCAAGACTACTCGCAGCCCGATTATCCAGTGCCCTCGATGCGTGTAGCGCTCCTATCGCCCAAGCCGCGGACACGACCGCTCCCGCAACGAGGCCAAGGGCCGCGGCATACAGCCATCGCTTCCACCGCACAAGACGCATACAGGACCGTGCCAAAACGATGCACGCCGCAGCCGCAACGGGAATGGCCATAAACAAAGTGACGGGCGCTGCCCGCCCTCCCAGCAGCATATCGGCTGCCGCGCTAAGCACCAAGCCACAGCTCGCACACAAGCCGACACAAAGGGCCATCGTCCACGGCATCAATGGACGCGGTGGCATCACATGCTCGCGCTCGGTCGCACTCATACGCAGATGCAATCTTTAATTTTGGCGAGCTTCTTCTCACCGATCCCCGATACGCGCATAAGGTCATCGACCGAGGCAAAGGCCCCGTTTTGCGTCCGCTCGTCGATAATTGACTGGGCCATGGAAGGCCCGATGCCCGAAAGCGTCTGCAGCTCCGCCGCACTTGCCGTATTGATGTTCACGAGCCCAGACGAAGACCCCGTACCAGGTGTCGTGGCAGCACCGCTTTCAGCCCCGCCGACCGCCGCGGTCGCTTGTTGCTCCCCCACCGTCGGAACATAGATCTTTTGACCATCTGTGATCTTGGACGCACGATTAAGCCCTGTCACATCCGCCTCGGCCGTAAGCCCTCCGGCGGCATCGATAGCTTGGGACACCCGCGCTCCATCTTTGAATCGGTACACGCCAGGCCTCACAACGGCGCCATCAACATCGACGTACACCTCGGCAGCAGAAGAGCTCTTGTCAGACGACTCATCGGCATCGTCAGGTGACGCATCCCCGGCCTCATGCACATCCAAGGTGCCCGCCTCATCACCACGCTCAAACGACACGCCGCTGGAGCGGCCGCCAAAACTTGCCATCGCCAAGCCGCTCGCGGCGGCAATGACAACCAGAATCGCCATGACCACCGCCTTATGGCCGAGCAGCTTTTCTGCCCAGCGGTCCATCCGTTTAACCCGTTCGTGTTGCTCGCGTTGCGCCATAGCAAACACCTCCCAACACCATCGTGTCAGGAAACGAACGCTACGGCCTCCGCACGTCCACACCGGTTTTCGCGGTCAAACCAAAAGCTGACCAAAACCTTGCGAAAAATGCCCATATATTCAGGCACACGTCGACAGATGAACCGTTTGTCGCCTATTGCCCAGATAGAAAAAGACCGACGATGCAAAATCACCGCCGGTCTATACACAACATTATTCGTGATCTTGGTAAATCTCACGTGGAGCGAGCTCCGAATGTTTGCGCTTTAAGGTCTTAGGGGCCTTATACGTGTTGCTCTCGAAGTCGATATACTCGGTCTGTTTGAGCAAGCGCTCGATCATCTCCTCATGATCGAACAACTCCCAGGCCTCATGCACGGCATCGAGTTTGGCGTGCGTCTCGGGACGGCGCGGCATAAACAGCGTGCAGCAGTCGGGAGCGGCCTCAGTCGAGATATCGAACGTACCGATCTCCTCGGCGCGCGCGATGATCTCCTGCTTGTCCGAACCGATGAGAGGACGGAACACGGGGATCTTCACGGCCTCGTTGACGGCCATGATATTCTCAAGCGTTTGGGAGGCAACCTGCCCAAGCGATTCGCCCGTCACGATGGCCTTGGCGCCCTCGATGTGCGCAATGCGCTCGGCAACCGAATACATAATACGGCGATACATGATCACGCGCAGGTTGCTGGGACAGGTGACCGAAATCTCACGCTGGCACTCACCAAACGGCACCACGTACAGGCGGCCGATCTGGACACCCGGCTCAAGCGCACGGATGATGTCCTGCACCAAATACTCGCTCGTATCGGGCGTCTGCGGACGACCGGAGAAATGTACCGGCACGCACACCGCGCCGCGACGCGCGAGCATCCAGGTCGCCACCGGAGAATCGATACCCGACGACAGCAGCGTCACGACCTTGCCGGCAGAACCCACCGGCAGACCGCCCACACCGCGCTCGGAGCGCGCATACACGTAGACGCTACCCTGGACCACCAGTACGTGCACCATAGCGTCAGGATCGTGCATCTGAACCTTTTTATCAGGAAACGCCTCGCACAACACCTCGCCCACCTGACGATTGATGTCAATCGAGGTGAGCTCATAGTCAGTATTGGAGCGCTTGGCGTGCACCTTAAACGAATCGAAGGAACCAAACTCGTGCAGCGCCTTCACGGCGGCGGCGCAGTACTCCTGCGGATCACGGTTGGTGTGATACGCCAAAGACACACGAGCAACGCCGGGAACGGTGCGAATGACACGCGCCGCCTCGTCGGCCTGATGCTCGTTAAAGGTCACGAGGATATAACCGGAAATTCGAGACACGGCATTCACGGAAAAGGCGGCCAAGGCCGCCTTGATGTTATCCATGAGGATATGCTCAAAATGTGCGCGGTTCTTACCCTTCAGTCCAACCTCGTGATAGTGGACCAGGCAGACGCGAGCCGCCATTTAGGCTTCAGCAACCTTGTGGCCGAGCGCCTTCTCATAACGGGCCTCGTCGTAAGAGATGTCGCCGTCGACAATCTCATCCATAGCCATCGAAATGGTATCGGCACCGGAAAGCCCGATGGTGATGTCATCGACATCCTGGACGGCAAGCACGCGGTTGTGCTGGCCACGCAGCATGCTATTGATGTCGCAGGCGCGCTTGGAGGCAAGCGAAGCGAGCAGGAAGCGGTTGTGATCGGTCTTCTCCAGAAGATCGTCAATGCAAGGCTTTACAACGGACACGGACCTCAGATCCTTTCATGCATATCGAGAACGCGAACGAGCTCATCGGTCGCGCGGTCGAGATCGTCATTCACCACGACGTCGTCGTAGCGGTCGGCAAGGGCAAGCTCATCGGCGGCGTTTGCCATACGCAGCTCAATCGTCTCGGGCGTCTCGGTACCGCGACCGACTAGACGCTCGCGAAGCACCTCGAGCGAAGGTGGCTTGATAAAGATCAGCACGGCCTCGGGGAAACGCTCCTTCACCTGCAGGGCACCCTGGACATCGATCTCCAAGATGAGAGACGAACCAGAGGCGAGCTTGGACTGGACCTCGCTCACCAACGTGCCGTAGCAGTTACCGTGGACCTCGGCCCACTCAACAAACTCACCGTTTGCCACGCGGCGGTCGAACTCCTCGCGCGTCAGAAAAAAGTAGTTGACGCCGTCGACCTCACCTTTGCGTGGTGCTCGCGTGGTAGCCGAAACCGTCAGGCCCAGGTTCGAGCGGTGCTCGCGCACACGAGTGACGAGCGTACCCTTGCCTGCGCCTGACGGTCCAGAAATCACAAAGAGCTTGGAATCCTGAGCGCTCACTTATTTGGTCAGCTGCTCGAGGAGCTGCTCGCGCTGACGGACGCCGAGGCCCTGGACGCGACGGGTAGCGGAGATACCGAGCTCCTCCATGATCTTGGCGGCCTTGGCCTTGCCATAACCAGGGAGAGACTCGATGAGGGTGGAAACCTTCATGCGGGAAGCGATGGGGTCATCGGAGTTGAGCACGGACTCGAGGGACTTCTCGCCCTTCTTGATCTGCTCGCGAAGCTCAGCGCGGGCGTGACGTGCGTCAGCAGCCTTCTCAAGAGCCTGCTTGCGCTGCTCATCGGTAAGCTGAGGGAGTGCCATTCGTACCTCCAAATAGTTGGGTTATATCTGATTCAATAATTGGCATTTTAGCACGTAGAACGTACAAAATGCCCAATCGCGGTTCCATAGGTTAGACGATACCCGCAAAAAGTGCAATATACTGCGCCCAAAGTTAAGCCCCTGACCTGCGATTCCACACAAAGGATGGGAAAGTTTACGCAGGCACAGGGGCTATTTTGTGCTAATGAGACCCAAAAGTGGTGACTTAGGGGAATCTTTTACGCGACGTTTTCGACCAGCTCGGCGACGATGGCGTCAAAGGCGGCAACCGGATCGTCGGCACCAGTGATGGGACGGCCCACCACAATGTGGCTTGCGCCTCGCTCGATAGCCTGGGAAGGCGTCGCCACGCGAGACTGGTCGCCTAAGGCGGCACCCACCGGACGCACACCCGGAGTCACGATCAGGGCATCAGGACCCAGCAGCTCACGCATGTCGTGAGCCTCCATCGGCGAGCACACAATGCCATCGATGCCGTTGGCCTGAGCGAGCTTTGCCAGGCGGGCGGCCTCCTCGGCCACGGGCGACTCGACGCCGATCTCGCTCAAGGCATCCTGGTTCATGCTCGTGAGCACGGTGATGGCGACGAGCTTGGCGCGGTCCTTGCGCGCCTCCTCGGCGCCCTCGCGGCAGGCAGCGAGCATGGCGCCCGAACCCAAGCCGTGGACCGAAAGCAGGTCGGCACCGGCAAGCGAGGCCGAGCGGGCGGCACCGCGAACCTGATGCGGAATATCATGGAACTTGAGGTCAAGGAAGACCTTAAAGCCCAAATCCTTGAACGTCTTGACGATCTCAGGACCCTCGGCGTAATAGAGCGTCATGCCAACCTTGAGCCAGGCGGCATGGCCCGAAAGCTCGTGGGCAAGCTCGAGCGCACGCTCACGGTCGCAGTCGAGGGCGACGATAACACGGTCGCGGGCATCGGTCTCTAGCATTCGAACGCACCTACCAGTTCGTTGATGTCCTTCACGCCCTGAGACTCGGCCCAGGCCTCGAGCTCGTGCGCGATCTTGAGCGAAGCGCACGGATCGACGAAGTTGGCCATGCCGACCGACACGCAGGTGGCGCCGGCCAGGATAAACTCGGCCGCATCTTCGCCGGTCATGACACCGCCGACACCGTTGATGGGGATATCGACGGCCTGGGCAACCTCCCAGACCATGCGCACGGCGATGTGGTGGCACAGCGGGCCCGAAAGGCCGCCCTTGGGCTTGGCCACGCGGGACTTGCGGGTATGGACGTCGATGGCCATGCCCTGGATGGAGTTGATGACTGAAAGGCCGTCGGCACCGGCAGCCTCGAGGGCCTTGGCAATCTCGGCGACGTTGACCGGCGCCATCTTCACGAACAGCGGCTTATCGGTCACCTTGCGGCAGGCAGCCATAACAGAAGAGGCGCCCTCGGGCGTGGAGCCCATGGCGGCACCGCCGGCGGCGATATTAGGGCAGCTCACGTTGATCTCGTAGCCGGCAGCCCAGGGGCACAGCTCGACATACATCTCTAGTGCGCGGACAAACTCGTCAACGGAGTGGCCGGCAACCTGACAGATGACCTGGCAGCCGTCCTTGGACAGCTGTTCGAGCCACGGGCCGGACTCGCGGGCAAAGGCGGCCACGCCGGGGTTCTGAAGGCCCACGGAGTTGATCATACCGCCGGGAATCTCGGCCATGCGGGGCGCGGGGTTGCCGGGCCAGGGCTCGGCAGCGCAACCCTTGGTGGTGATGGCGCCCAGCTGGGAAACATCAAAGAAGTTCTGGAACTGCCAACCGTAGCCAAAGGTACCGGCTGCGGTGTTGATGGGGTTCTGCATCTTGACGCCGCCGAAATCGACGGCCATGTTCACGGTACCCACTAGAAGACCACCACCTTGGAAGCATCGAACACGGGGCCGCACATGCAAGCACCCTTCATACCGTCGACCGTCTCGACATTGCAGGTGTTGCAGGCACCAAAGCCGCAGCTCATCATGCGCTCGAGCGACACCTCGCAGTACGCGCCGGCCTCGGCGGCAGCGGCGGCGACTTTCTTCATCATGACGGCGGGACCGCAGCTGGCGACGTAGTCGTAGCCGCCCTCGCCGAGCAGCTCGGCTGCCGGGTCGGTGCAAAAACCGTGCGTGCCCAGCGTGCCATCGTCGGTGCACACGTTAACAGTGGCGCCCAGCGCGCGGAACTCATCGACACCCACGGCCTTGGAAGCGGTGCCAAAGCCTAGGCACACGTCGACATCCACGCCCTGCTCGGCAAGCTTGCCGGCGAGGCAGAGCACGGGCGGAACGCCGATGCCGCCCGCCACGAGCAGCGCCTTCCTGGTGCCCTCGGGAACAAGCCAACCGCGGCCGCCAGGGCCCAACAGGTTGGACTTGGAGCCGGGGGCCATCTGCGACAGACGACGGGTGTCGTCACCCACGACGGCGTACCACAGCTCGACGGTGCCGGCCTGGGCGTCGGCGCGGTAGTAGCTCAGGGGCACGCGAAGCAGCGAGGACGCATCACCGGGTACGGCGATGTTCACAAACTGACCGGGCTTGAGCGCACTTGCAAGCTTGGGGGCCGAGATGACGAGCGAGAAGACGCCGTCGGCAATCTCCCGGTTCGAGACGACCTCGAAGTCGTGCATGCGTGCAGTGGAAGGTGTGGGCATAAACGCTCCAATCCCCCATGCGGTTGCATGGTCCAAACGAATAGAAAGCGCGGCACCGCAAGGGCACCGCGCACAAAAGCGATAAGGCTATGCTAGCAGATGCAGCCGTCGGCAAGCGTCTGTTTACCGCCGACAAATACATCGGTGGCACGACCGGTGAGCGTGCGGCCGGCAAAACCGGAGTTCTCGGCGCGCGACTCGTAACCGTCCTCGCCAACCGTCCAGGTTGCGGAGGGGTCGAACACGGTCAGGTCGGCAACGGATCCCGCCTTGACCTGAACCTGGTCGAGACCCAGGATCTCACGCGGTTTGATGGCCATGAGCTCGACCATGCGGCCCATGCTCATCTTGCCCGTGTTGACCAGCTCGGTGAGCACGAGCGACAGCGAGGTCTCGAGACCGATCATGCCAAAGGGCGCAAGCTCGAACTCGCGGGCCTTCTCCCACGGGGTGTGGGGAGCGTGATCGGTGACGATAACGTCGACGGTGCCGTCGATGACGCCCCGACGGATGGCCTCGGCATCTTCCTCGGTACGCAGCGGCGGATTGACCTTGAGCGAGGTGTTGTAGGTCTCGTCCAGGTCGTTCTCGGTCAGGAACATGTGGTGCGGAGTGGCCTCGCAGGTAACCTGAACGCCAGCGGCCTTACCGGCACGCACGAGCTCCAGGCCATGGGCGGTGGAGATGTGCTGGATGTGCAGCTTGGCACCAGTCAGCTTGGCGATCTCGATGTCGCGGGCGATCTGGAGCTCCTCGCCGGCAGCCGGCCAACCCTCGAGAGCCAGACGGGTCGAGACCTTGCCCTCGTTGATCTGGCCGTGGCCGACCAGGTCCTCGTCCTGGCAGTGGCTCATAAAGACCTTGCCGAACATCTTGCCGTAGTCCATGCAACGACGGAGCATGCCCGCGCCCTGCACGCCGCGACCGTCGTCGGTGAAGGCGACGGCGCCGTGGGCGACCATATCGCCCATCTCGGACATGGCCTCGCCCTTAAGACCGCGGGTCATGGCGCCCGACGGATAGACGCGGCAGTGACCGACCTCGACAGCACGGGACTTTACGAACTCCACGACGGTGCCGTTATCGGTGACGGGATCGGTGTTGGGCATGGAGCACACGCCGGTAAAGCCGCCCTTGGCAGCTGCGCGGGTACCGCTCTCGATGTCCTCTTTGACCTCGTAGCCGGGCTCGCGAAGGTGAACGTGCATATCCACCAGGCCGGGGACGAGGTACTTGCCGGAAAGGTCGCGGACCTCGGCTCCCTCGACGACGAGATTCTCGCCGACCTCGGCGATCTTGTCGCCGTCAATCAGGACGTCAACGACACCGTCAAGCTCGACGGACGGGTCGACGACGTGGGCATTCTTAAGAAGCAAGGCCATTATCGGCACCTCCAAGCAGCAGATACAGGATAGCCATACGCACGCAGATACCGGCGTAGACCTGCTCCAGGATGACGGAGCGTTGCGGGTGGTCGGCCATATAGGAATCGAACTCGACGCCGCGGTTGATGGGGCCCGGGTGGCAGATAATCGCGTCGGGCTTCATGAGCTTCTCGCGGTCCTTGGTCAGACCGAAGAGCTTGTGGTACTCACGAATGGTCGGGAACGGGGCACCCTCGAGACGCTCCTGCTGCACGCGCAGCATGTAGACGACGTCCAGCTCGGGCAGGACGGAATCGAGGTCGCTCGTCACGTGGTCGCAGCCCAGGACCTCGGGCGCTGGCGGCAGCAGCGTGCCGGGGGCGACGGCGTAGGTCTCGCAGCCCATGATCTTAAGGGCGGGGATCAGCGAGCCGCAGACGCGGGAGTGCGCGATATCGCCGACGACGGCGACCTTCAGACCGTGGAAGTCACCCTTGTGCTCCCAGATGGTGTACAGGTCGAGCAGGGCCTGCGTGGGATGGTTGTGCTTGCCGTCACCGGCGCAGATGACGCTCGCGGGCGAGTTCTGCGTGACGATGTAGGGAGCGCCGGCGTGCTTATCGCGCACGACGATGCAGTCGATCTTGTAGGCGTTGAGGGTCTCGACGGTGTCGACGAGGCTCTCGCCCTTGACCGTGGAGGTCGAGGAGCCGCCAAAGTTGAGGCTGTCGGCCGAAAGACGCTTCTCGGCGAGCTCGAAGGAGCTGCGGGTGCGCGTCGAGGGCTCGTTGAACATGTTGACGATGGTCTTGCCCTTGAGCGTGGGGACCTTCTTGATGGCACGCTCGTTGACCTCGGAGAACGCCTTGGCGGTCTCGAGGATGAGCTTGATGTCCTCTTCGGAGTACTCGGTAATGTCGATCAGGTGCTTATGGTTGAACGCCACGGTACTACTCACCTCCCAGCGGCGCGGAGCCCACGTGGGAACCCGGCGCGACGTCGTTAATCTCGACAGCGGTGTGGCCGTCGACTTCCTTCATATATAGGTGCACGTTCTCCTCATGCGACGAGGGAACGTTCTTGCCGACAAAGTCCGGCGAGATGGGGAGCTCGCGGTGGCCGCGGTCAACGAGGACTGCCAGCTCAATGCGGCTCGGACGGCCCAGGTCCATGACGGCGTCCAGAGCGGCGCGGATGGTACGACCCGTGTACAGGATGTCGTCCACCAGCACGACGCGCTTGCCGTCGACACTGAAGGGAATGTTGGTGGCGTGGATCGCGGGAGCGAAATTGGTAGCGTAGTCATCGCGGTAGAAGCTGATGTCGAGACTGCCGAGCGGAACGTCGACGCCCTCGATCTCCTTGATCTCCTCGGCGAGCTTCTTTGCCAGAAGGTCGCCGCGCGTGACGATGCCGACCAGAGCGAGGTCTTCACAGCCCTCGTTGCGCTCGAGAATCTCGTGCGCGATGCGGGTCATCGCTCGATTGACGGCGGTCTCGTCCATAATGACCGCCTTGGGGGAAGTCGTGCCCATCGATCTCCTTCCTCACATGTCTTGACTGCTGACACAGTCAAAAAAATAGATGCCCGACCGCTCAAAGCGGAACCAGACACCCACAGGAAGGGCTGCTCTTTGGCAGCTATGTAATTCCATGTGGGTATCTCGTACCCCTTTAATGGTCAAGGGATAGTGTAGCCAACCTCAAGCTGAATTGCGAGCATAAATACAGAGCATTCCGTAAACGGAGCCCAATGCTCAATAAACCTATATATATTTGTGGGACGAGCTTGAAAACGCACACACGAGCTGGCATAATCCCCTCTGCTGCACGCAAATCGGATCTACGTCCAGGGCCGTGGCGTGGGCACTATCGCCAAAAGAGAAATATCTCTGTGTAGATTACGCACAGGGAGCTGCTTCTGTGCTATAGTTCAGGCTTGTTTGTTAACGCGACATGTTCGTTTGTCGCCCAAGGAGGGTCAGTTATGTCCAAAGTTTGCGAAGTTTGCGGTAAGCACCCCGTTGCCGGTCGCTCCATCAGCCACTCTCACCGCGTCACCAACCGTAAGTTCCGCCCCAACATCCAGCGCGTCTACGTCGTCGTCGATGGTCACCGTCGCAAGATGAACGTTTGCTCCACCTGCCTCAAGTCCGGCAAGGTTGCGCGCTCCTAAATAAGGTCTTACCAACAAGTACCTCGGACTCTCCGGGTCAAAGACCTCGCGTTCACATAGAACTTACCAAAGGCGCCCTCCCCCACGGAGGGCGCCTTTTTGCGCTCATTCGGGACAGACTTACATGAGTGTTTTCACGCATTGGGGACAGACTTAGATGAGTGCTTTCCAAAGCTCACAGTGCATCGACGAACTCACGGCGCTTCGATCGCCACCAGTACGTACCTCACGCCGCCTCGTTCCAGCCCGCGGTGGCCTTGGTTACGCTTGTGGCGCCGATGCCGGTGATACGGGCAATTTGCTTGACCGTGAGATGCGCCCGCCTGAGCCTCAGCAGACAGGCATCGCGATCGGGGCGTGGCAGGGCCTTGAGCATCGCAGGATCTATGCTCGGAAGCACTTCGCGCGCAATGGAAAGGACCTCCTCATCGGGGATCCGCCGGCGTGGAAGAACCTCCACTGACCAGATGCGCTCGGCAACTTCCTTGAGATGCTCGCAATAGCAACGGGAGCCTCCGACAATATCGAGCATAGGGGCCGCATCACAGATGTCAAAGGGATCATAGCCCAGCTCATATGCCTTGTAGCTTGACCAGCGGTACGCCTCGAGTGAGTCGAGCGCACCTTTCACGGGATTGAGATGGATATAGTCGAGCAGTTGCACCGCTTGCGTGTCCGACTCAACAGCGACCCGCGAATAGCGATTATCAAAGAGATGCCCCGTTCTCCCCGTTTTCCCATTGAAATACTTAGCATATGCCGTCAATGCGCACTGCATCGCCTTTGAAAGATTGTCGAACGGATCATCAACCATCAAATGAAAGTGGTTGTCCATAAGGCACCAAGCCACAACCGCCACTTCATGGCGCGCAAACCTGTCCGAGATATCCGATAGGAAACGATAGCGGTCGGAGTCATCTTCAAAAATAATCTGTTTAGAGTTACCACGGTCAAAGACGTGGTAATAGCCGGTGAGCGAAACGGCGCGGGCGCATCGGGGCATAATCTCTCCTTTCAAAAACTGAACAGGCAACACCTAAAAGGAGAGAAGGAACGCGAAATGCTGAGCCTGTGACCTATTTATATCCAATGAGCGGAAAAAATAGGTCAAGAACGGCAAAATGGCAAATCGATGTCTGTCCCCAATGAGTGAAAGCACTCATGTAAGTCTGTCCCCAATGAGTGGGGCGATGCAGCAGGTAGATAGTTTTAGTTAAAGCGGTTCATTTTATTGAAGCGTTTTAGTGTGCCTTTTACGGGAATCTTACCGTTCGCCGAATAATTTCTTGCTATCATGCAAGGCGTAGGGTAAATCTCCGATCGCAAGGAGACACAAATGGTGAAAAAGTCACCGGAAAACACTACTCCCGCAATTGTGGACAACGTAGAGGCGCTTGAGGCTAAGCTCGCTCAGATGCGAGAGGCCCAGGCGCTTTTTGCTACGTACACGCAGGAGCAGGTCGACAAGATCTTCTATGAGGCCGCCATGGCCGCCAACAAGGCTCGTATCCCGTTGGCGAAGATGGCCATCGAGGAGACCGGCCGCGGCGTTCTTGAGGACAAGGTCATCAAGAACCACTACGCCGCAGAGTACATCTACAACGCTTACAAGAACACCAAGACCTGTGGCGTTCTGGAGCGCGACGAGGCTTACGGCATCACCAAGATCGCCGAGCCCATCGGTATCGTGGGCGCCGTCATCCCGACGACCAACCCCACCTCCACCGCGATCTTCAAGACGCTGATCAGCCTGAAGACCCGCAACGGCATCATCATCTCCCCGCACCCGGCAGCCGCCAAGTGCACCATCGCCGCCGCCAAGCTCGTACTTGACGCCGCCGTCAAGGCCGGCGCCCCCGAGGGCATCATCGGCTGGGTCGATGTCCCCTCCATCGAGCTGACCAACATGGTCATGCGCGACGTCGACATCATCCTCGCCACCGGTGGCCCGGGCATGGTCAAGGCCGCTTACTCCTCGGGCAAGCCCGCTCTGGGCGTTGGCGCCGGTAACACCCCGGTCATCATCGACGACACCGCCGACGTGCTGCTCGCCGTCAACTCCATCATCCACTCCAAGACCTTCGACAACGGTATGATCTGCGCTTCCGAGCAGTCCGTGACCGTCATCGACAGCATCTATGACCAGGTCAAGGCCGAGTTCCAGAAGCGCGGCTGCTACTTCGTCAAGCAGGGTGCCGAGATGGAGGCCCTGCGTGCCGCTATGTTCAAGAACGGCGCCCTCGATCACCGCATCCCCGGCATGGCTGCCGCCAAGATCGCCGAGCTCGCCGGCATCGAGGTTCCCGCCAAGACCAAGATCCTGATCGCCGAGGTCACCTCCACCGACCCCGCCAAGGAGGAGTTCTCCCACGAGAAGCTCTCCCCGGTCCTGGCCATGTACCACGCCAAGGACTTCCAGGAGGCCGTCGACAAGGCCGAGCACCTGGTGCTCGCCGGTGGCCCGGGCCACACCGCCTCTCTGTACGTGCACCCCGCCCAGGCCGAGAAGATCAGCCTGTTCGAGCACGTCATGAAGGCCTGCCGTATCGTCATCAACACCCCGTCCTCGCACGGCGGCATCGGTGACCTGTACAACTTTGGCATGAAGCCGTCTCTGACCCTGGGCTGCGGCTCCTGGGGCGGCAACTCCGTCTCCGAGAACGTTGGGGTGAAGCACTTGATCAACGTTAAGACTGTGGCCGAGCGCCGTGAGAACATGCTGTGGTTCCGCGCTCCCGAGAAGGTCTACTTCAAGAAGGGTTCCACGCCCGTCGCCCTCGACGAGCTTGGCAACGTCATGGGCAAGAAGCGCGCCTTCATCGTCACCGACCAGTTCCTCTTCAAGAATGGCAACACCCGCGCCATCGAGGCCAAGCTCGACGAGATGGGCATCGCCCACGACTGCTTCTACGACGTCGAGCCCGATCCGTCGCTGCAGTGCGCACGTCGTGGTGCCAAGCAGATGGCTCTCTTTGAGCCGGACGTCATCATCGCCGTCGGCGGTGGCTCCGCTATGGACGCCGGCAAGATCATGTGGATGATGTACGAGCACCCCGAGTGCAAGTTTGAGGACATGGCCATGGACTTCATGGACATCCGCAAGCGTATCTTCACCTTCCCCGAGATGGGCAAGAAGGCCTACTTCGTCGCCGTCCCGACCTCCTCGGGCACCGGCTCCGAGTGCACGCCGTTCGCCATCATCACCGACAAGGAGACCGGCATCAAGTGGCCGCTCGCCGACTACGCGCTGCTCCCCAACATGGCTATCGTCGACGCCGACAACTGCATGACCGCCCCGCGCGGCCTGACCGCTGCCTCCGGCATCGACGTCATGACCCACGCCATCGAGTCCTACGTCTCCATCATGGCTTCCGACTACACCAAGGGCCTCTCCGAGCGCGCTGCTAAGCTCGTCTTCGAGAACCTGCCCTCCAGCTTCACGAACGGCGCCAAGGACCCGCACGCCCGCGAGGAGATGCACAACGCCTCCTGCATGGCCGGTATGGCCTTCGCCAACGCCTTCCTGGGCCTCAACCACTCCATGGCCCACAAGCTCGGCGCTTTCCATCACCTGCCCCACGGCCTCGCAAACGCTGTCATCCTGACCCGCGTCATGCGCTACAACGCCGCCGAGGCTCCCGTCAAGATGGGTACCTTCTCCCAGTATCCTTACCCCAACGCGCTGCACAACTACGCCGAGATGGCCAAGTACTGCGGCATCGAGGGCAAGGACGACAAGGAGGTCTTCGAGAACTTCATCACGAAGCTCGAGGAGCTCAAGGACTTCATCGGCGTCAAGAAGACCATCGCCGACTACGGTGTTGACGAGCAGTACTTCCTCGACACCCTCGACGAGATGACCGAGCAGGCATTCAACGACCAGTGCACCGGCGCCAACCCGCGCTACCCGCTCATGAGCGAGATCAAGGAGCTCTACCTGGACGCCTACTACGGCCGCGAGCCTCAGGACTACGCCGTCTGCTAGTTTTAGCACGGTTTTTAACGGCGGGGGTGCACGGGTGTTTCACACACCCCCGCCGTCGCTTCTATCGCATCGTTGAAAGGATGCAACCATGCTGCTACCCGATTCCAAGACCGAGCTCGTCCGCCGTGGCAACAAGGTCGTTTACGACCTGGGCGACAAGATCGTCAAGGTCTTTAACGAGACCAAGCCTGTCTCCGACGTGTTCAACGAGGCTTTGAATCTTGCCCGCATCAATGAGTGCGGCATCCGCAGCCCCAAGGCTCTCGAGGTTTCCCAGCTCGAGAACGCCAACGGCTGGGCGCTCGTGACCGAGAAGGTTCCGGGCACCACCCTTGCCGAGAAGATGACTGCCGAGCCCCAGCGCTTTGGTGAGTACCTCGAGATGTTCGTCGACCTCCAGATTGAGATCCACGGCTACACCTCCCCGCTGCTCAACCGTCAGCGCGACAAGTACGCCCGCATGATCGACAGCCTTGATCAGCTCAATGCCACCACGCGCTACAACCTTCAGGAGCGTCTGGACGGCATGACCAAGGAGTTCAAGGTCTGCCACGGCGACTTCAACCCCTCCAACGTCATCGTCGGTGACGACGGCCAGCTCTATGTGTGCGACTGGGCACACGCCACCCAGGGCTCCCCTGCTGCCGACGTTGCCACCACCTACCTGCTCTTTGCCCTCAACAGCAAGGATCAGGCCGAGGCCTACCTGGAGCTCTACTGCGACCGCGCCGACATGCCCATGCAGGTCGTGCGTCAGTGGACGAGCATCGTCGCCGCTTCCGAGCTCGCTCGTAAGCGCAACGTGAACGATGAGTTCCTGAAGAACTGGATCGACGTCGTCGATTATCAGTAATATCTGAGCGATTTATTTCGCATCGGAGGCACAATGGAAAACCCCGCAGTTCGCATGGGCTGTGGGGTTTTCCTTTTAGATATCGAGGATGCTACAAGATAATAGGACGGCCCCGCATCTCCCCGATTGGAGAAATGCGGGGCCGTCCCACATATCGAACTACAAGCGAAATCGTCGATTAACGGCGGGCTGCCTTAACAAGCTCGGCAACCTTGGCAACGACCTCGTCGATCGCCACGTCCTCGCGCTCGCCCGTAGCACGGTCCTTGAGCTCCACAGTACCATTCTTGAGGGCACGCTTACCCAGAACGACCTGATACGGGAAACCCATAAGGTCGTTATCGGCAAACTTAAAGCCGGGGCGCTCGTCGCGGTCATCCACGACAACCTCGATTCCCTCGGCGCACAGGCCATCAACAATCTGCTCGCAGACGGTCGAGCACTCCTCCTTCTTGGGATCGAGCGGAATCACCGCGACCTCGTACGGAGCGACAGAGACCGGCCAGACGATACCGTGCTCGTCGTTGTGCTGCTCCACAACGGCAGCAAGCGAGCGGGACACGCCCACGCCGTAGCAACCCATGATAAGCGGCTTCTCCTTGCCGTCCTCATCCATAAAGGTGGCACTCATGGCCTCGGAATACTTGGTACCCAGCTGGAAGACCTGAGAGACCTCGATGCCACGAGCAGCAGAGAGCGGCTTGCCGCAGTGCGGGCAGGGATCGCCGGCGACGACGGTGACCAGGTCGGCCCACTCATCGACGGTAAAATCGCGCTCGGGGCAGGCGCCGGTAAAGTGATAGTCGACCTCATTGGCGCCGCAGGCCCACTGCTTGGACTCACGCAGGCTCTCGTCGCACACCAGGCGGATACCCTCGGGCAGGTTGACCGGCCCGATAAAGCCCTTATGCAGACCGTAGGTCTGGAGCTCCTCGTCGGTCATCATGCGATAGCCCTTGCCAAAGACATGCTCGGCCTTGCAGTCGTTGAGCTCATGATCGCCCGGAACGATGGCCACGACGGGCTTACCCTCGGCATCGATGAGCGCCAGGGACTTGCGCGTGCCGTTCTCGGGGAACCCAAAGAACTTAGCAACAGCCTCGATGGTGCCCATGCCCGGAGTCTCGACCTTGGTGAGCGTACCGTCACCGGGGCCCTCAGTCACGACGACCTTGGTGCTTGCCGCCTCGTCATCGGCAGCAAAGCCGCAATCGTCGCAGTAGACCAGCGAAGCCTCGCCGGCGTCGGCCAAAGCCATGTACTCGACGGAGGTATCGCCACCGATCTCACCGGAGTCGGCAACGACGGGCAGAGCCTTGATGTAGCAGCGCTCGCAGATGTTAGCGTAGGCCTGCTTCATCTTGTCGTACTCCTCCTGCAGGCTCTCCTGCGTGGCAGAGAAGCTGTAGGCGTCCTTCATGATGAACTCGCGACCGCGCATCAGGCCAAAGCGGGGGCGGAACTCGTCGCGGAACTTGTCCTGAATGTGGTACAGGTTGACGGGCAGCTGCTTGTAGGAGCGCAGCTCGTTGCGCACCAGGGCCGTGACGGTCTCCTCGTGTGTGGGGCCCAGGACGAACTCGCGACCATGACGGTCGTCAAAGCGCACAAGCTCCTTGCCATAGGCATCGATACGACCGGACTCACGCCACAGCTCGGCATCGACCATGATGGGCATCATGAGCTCCTGGGCGCCGGCAGCATCCATCTCGTCGCGCACGATGTTCTCGATCTTGCGGATCGAGCGCCATGCGAGCGGCAGATAAGAATACAGACCGGCGGCCTCCTTGCGGATCATGCCGGCACGGAGCAGCAGGCGGTGGCTGGCGAGCTCAGCGTCCGCCGGATCCTCTTTAAGCGTCGGCGCATAGAGCTTAGACATATACATTGCTCGAGTCATTTACTTCTCCTCAATAAGTTTGTCGACCTCGGCCATCAGCGCGTCGACAATTTGATCCTCAGCTACTTTACCAATGATCTGGCCATGCGAAAAGAGCAGGCCCTGACCTCGTCCGCAGGCAACGCCCAAGTCGGCGTCAGAGGCCTCGCCGGGGCCATTGACCGCGCATCCCATAACGGCGATCGAAAGCGGCGCGGAGTAGTTCTTAAGCCGCTCGGTGACCTCCTCGGCGATGGGAATGAGGTTAACCTGGCAGCGGGCGCACGTGGGGCACGAGACAATCTCGGGACCACGGCGACGCAAGCCCAGCGACTGCAAAATTCCCCAGGCGACCGGCGGCTCCTCAACCGGATCGGCCGTGAGAGAGACGCGCATGGTGTCACCGATACCCTCAGACAGCAGAATACCAAGGCCCACCGAGCTCTTAATGGTGCCCTGAAGCTTGGTTCCGGCCTCAGTCACGCCCAAATGAAGCGGAACATGGGGGATTTCGCGCGACAGGGCACGATAGGTGTCAAGCGTCGTTTGCACGCTATGAGCCTTGGCGGAAAGCACGATATTGGTAAAGCCGCGATCTTCAAAATGTTTGACGAAACGCTCGCTCGACAGCACAAGCTTTTCGGGCTGCGTAAGGTCATCGCGCTCGGCGATATCCTGCTCAAGCGAGCCGGCGTTCACGCCAATGCGAATCGCGCACCCAGCGGCGCCCGCGGCATCGATCACGGCGTCGACCTTGGCCCAATCGCCAATGTTGCCGGGATTGATGCGGAGCTTAGCGGCACCGGCCTTAACGGCGCCAATGGCGAGCTTATGGTTAAAGTGGATATCGGCAACGATCGGCACCGGAGACTCCGCACAAATCGTGCGAAAGCCCTCGAGCGCAGCCTCAGCGGGCACGCTCACGCGCACAACATCGCAACCCGCCTGGGCAAGCGCACGCACTTGCGCAAGCGTTGCCTGGGCGTCGGCGGTATCGGTGCAGGTCATGGACTGAACCACCACCGGAGCGCCGCCACCTATCTGCACGTCGCCCACAAACACAGGGCGCGTCAGCTCGCGCGGCAAAGGATGGGACAAAGACAATCCAAACACTCCCCTACAAAATAAATCGAAGGATGTCGGAACGAAGCATATAGACAAACAGCAGCGCGAAGAGCGCGATGCCGACATAGCTCACGATCGTCTGCACCTTCAGCGGCAACTCGCGACCGGCGACCTTTTGGATGATCTCGATAACCAGCTTTCCCCCGTCGAGCGGCGGAATGGGTAGCAGGTTCATAAAGCCCAGCGAGAACGAGATGAGCGCGGCAAACGTCAAGAATGTCGCGGGGCCGGCGGCAGCCGCCTGAGAAGACATGACGCTGATGCCCACAATCGAGGAGGACTGATCGAGTATCTCCATCGTATGCTGCGGCTGCAGCAGGCGCATCACGCCCTCAGCAGTCTGCTGAACATAGGAGAACGACAGCCGCGCCGACGTAATGGGGTCCAAATGGACCACTTGCGTGGAGGCATAAACGCCCAAACGTTCGTCCTCCTTGAGCGCGACCGCGGTAGAAAGATTCTTACCGTCGTGCTGATACTCAATGGCGATATCGTCCTTGCCGGCGGCCGCTCCGATCGCATCGTACACGTCCATCCAGGAAGAGCACGACACGCCATCGACACTAAGAATTGCGTCGCCGGCCTCGATGCCCGCCTTGGCGGCTATAGAGCCTTCTTCAACCTGACCGATCACATTGCTATCGACCGGCACCGATACGCCGGCGATAGAGTAGATGCTCATAAGCAGCAAAAAGCCCGTCAGGATATTGACGAGAATGCCCGCGAGCAGCATAAAGGCACGCTTGAGAAAACCCTGGCCCAGATAGGTATGCGAACGCTCCTGCTCAAGAAACTCGGAAGCGGCGACCGGCAGCTCCCACACATCGCCCTCGGCTGTCGCATGCTCTCGATCGAACTTGCGGCCGTCAAAGGTGGTATATCCTGCAGCATCGCGCGGCAGCGTCTGGTACCTAACCGGATAGTAGCTGGGTGAAGGCTTCTCCCCTTCCTCGTACCAAGGCGCAATGGAACCCCAGCCCAAAAGCAAGGCGCAAGCCTCGAGAACATCCTCCTCGGACAGCTCCAGCTCGACGGAAAGGTCTGCAACTGAAACGCGACCATGACGATAGATCGCAGCAAGCACACGGTCGGCACACGAGACATCGGTCGGGTCCATACCGCAGATAGCGGCATAACCACCCAGCAGCAGCGGCGTCACGCCAAACTTGGTACCGATGCGACGCGACGTATGATGAATATCGAAGCGGCACGGTAGGCCCAAGAAAAACTCGGTGACGCGCACGCCGCACGCACGGGCCGCCAAAAAGTGGCCGCCCTCGTGCAAAAACACGAGGACGGAAAGCATCAGTAGGCCCCAAAAGACCGATGAGAGAACGCTCAGAACAGTATCCATAAAACGAAAAAGCAATCCTTATGGGTTAGGAACGGGTTGCGGCGAGCACCTGCGCAGCCTTTTCACGCGCCCACGCATCGATGTCGCGAAGCTGCTCAAACGAATCGACCGCCTGCATATCGTGGGCATCCATGCAGGATTCCACAATGCGATCGATATCGGTAAAGCTGCAGCCATCGTGCAGGAAGGCATCGACGGCGACCTCGTTGGCGGCATTGAGCACGCACGGCATGGTGCCACCCGTCTTGCCGGCACGTTCGGCCAGTGCCAGACAGCGGAAGGTATCCATGTCGGCAGCATCAAACGTGAGCTGCCCCAGCTCGCGGAAATCGATACGAGGCGCCGGGGTATCCCAACGCTCGGGATACGAGAACGCGAACTGGATGGGAATACGCATGTCGGAAGCACCGAGATGCGCCATCACGGAGCCGTCGGCGAACTCGACCATAGAGTGAATCTTGGACTGACGCTGCACGACCACGTTAATGAAATCGAGGTCGCAGTTAAACAGATGCATGGCCTCAATTCGCTCCAGGCCCTTGTTCATGAGAGTGGCGGAGTCGATGGTGATCTTGGCACCCATGGCCCACGTGGGATGTTCGAGGGCATCGGCACGCGTCACGCGATTGAGCTCGTCGCGCGTGCGGCCAAAGAACGGACCGCCCGAACAGGTGAGCCAAATACAATGAGCCTCGCGTGGGTTCTCCCCCAGATAGCACTGGTAGATGGCGGAGTGCTCAGAGTCGACTGGAATAAGCTGGCCCGGTTGCGCCAACGGCATAAGCAAGTCGCCACCGACGACGAGGGACTCCTTGTTGGCAAGGGCAAGGCGCTTATTCGAGGTCAAGGCCGCATGGCTCGCCTCGAGACCGGCGGCGCCCACAATAGCAACGAGCACGCAGTCGACATCGTCGCGACGCGCGAGCTCGCAAACCGCCTGCGCGCCAACGCCGAGCTTCGTTCCCTCGGGCAACTCCTGCAGCACGGCGTCATCGCCATGAGCGACATCGGCCACGGCAACGGCCGGGACCGAAAACTCGCGGGCGGCGGCAACGAGCTCCGAGGTGCTGGAGTTAACGGACAGTGCCGTCGCCTGCAGTCGATCGGCATGCTGACGGCATACATCGAGTGCCTGCGTGCCGATAGAGCCCGTACAGCCCAGAATGGCAACGCGAAGGCGTCCATCGGGGCCATACGTCGTCTGGAACGACATTACAGCACGCCTCCGATCATCAAAAGCAGCTGCGCGGTAATGCAGCCAAAGATAAGCGAGTCGCTTCGATCGAGCATGCCGCCATGGCCCGGAATAAGGTTGCCAGAATCCTTGACGCCCACGCCACGCTTGATGCGTGACTCGATGAGGTCACCGATAACGCCCAGGATGGACACAACCACGCCGCAAAGCAGCGCATAGGGCAAGCTCAGCTTATAGAAATGCGTCGCCCACAAAATAAGCCAGATAAGAACCGAGCCCAAGATGCCGCCGACAAAGCCCTCCCAGCTCTTTTTGGGAGAGATCTTGGGGACCATCTTGTGCTTGCCGATACGGCTGCCCACGATGTAGGCAAACGAATCGGAGACCCAGAGAGACGCGCAAACACCCACCGAAAGCAGGGCGCCGGCAAAACCGGGCACGGCATCGCGCAGCAGCACGATGGCCGACAGCATAAAACCGGTGTAGATGGGACCCATGAGTGTCACAGCTACATCGGATATGCGGGTACGCGACGAACAGACATACCAAATGCCCACCGCAAGCATCAATGCAAAAAGCAGCGCATTCAACAGCAGCGAGTCGCCCAGCGCCGAGAGCGGAAAGAGCACGGCGGCAGCGATACCCAGGCGCTCGTTGGCCACCTTGCCATCGAGCTTCGTCATGCGGAAATACTCAAAGCAGCACAGGCCGCTCATGACGGAGACGAAAATGGCGGTGGGAACGATACCCAAAACCAGGCAGAGAATAAATACGACGGCGTAGACGATACCTGCGGCGGCACGGGTAATAAAGCCGGCAAGCCACGAAGTCGCGGCCGCGCCGCTCTTGGCGGCAGGCGCCTTGGGAGCAGACGCCTTGGGACGATCGGACACGATTAAGCCTCCTCGGTCTTGCTCAGTCCACCAAACCTACGGTCGCGGCCCTGATAGGCCAAAATGGCGTTGACAAGACCCCAACGATCAAAGTCGGGCCAATAGGTATCGGTGACATAAAACTCGGAATAGGCAACCTGCCACAGCAGATAGTTCGAAAGGCGAAGCTCGCCGGAGGTTCGAATCACAAGCTCAGGATCGGGTAGCCCAGCGGTGTACAGGTGCGAAGCAACCATATCATCGTCGATAGCGGCCGGATCGATCTTTCCGGCAGCGGCATCGAGCGCGATCTGACGGACAGCACGGGTGATCTCGGCACGGGCTCCGTAGTTGACGGCAAGTGCCAGCGTCATGCCGGTATGGTCGGCACACTCGGCAAGACCTCGCTCAAAGACATCGCGGGTCTTCTTGGGCAGTGCGGAAATATCGCCCAAAAAGAAAACGCGCACGTTTTCGCGCTTAAGCAGCGGCAGCTCATCGATAAACGTCTTAGCAAACAGATGCATTAAAACGTTGACCTCATGCTGCGGACGATTCCAGTTTTCGGTGGAAAACGCATAGGCCGAAAGGACGTCGACGCCCAAACGCACGCATGCGGTAATAATCTCGCGCAGGGAGACGATACCGGCCTTGTGTCCCTCGGTGCGGGCAAGACCGCGCGCCGTGGCCCAGCGACCGTTACCGTCCATGATGCACGAAATATGATGCGGAATCTTATTGAGGTCAAGGTCGGAAAAACCGACGCCCGCAGGGGCGTCGGCAAAGTACTCGACCAGTTTGTTCTCGTCGTATTGCACCTTAGATCTCCATGACCTCGGCTTCTTTTTCCTTCAGAAGCTCCTCGACCTTGGCAACATACTCATCGGTATGCTTCTGGACCTTGGCCTGCTCGCGACGGACATCGTCCTCGGTGAGCTCCTCATCGCGCTCGAGCTTGTTGTTAAAGTCGCGACGGATGTTGCGAATGGAAACCTTGGCCTGCTCGGCATACTCGCGGCACTCCTTGACGAGCTCGCGACGACGCTCCTCGGTGGGAGCCGGGAACGGCAGGCGCACGACGGTACCGTCAGAGTTGGGAGTAATACCCAGATCGGAAGCGCTGATGGCCTTCACGATTGCGTTGACGAGAGCCTTGTCCCAGGGCTCGATGAGCAGCATGTGAGCCTCGGGGGTCTTAACGGCGGCAACCTGGGTAACCGGCGTGGGAACACCGTAGTAATCGACCGAAATGTCGGACAGAACGTTAGCGTTGGCGCGGCCCGTGCGAACCTTGGAGAAGTTGTGCTTGAGGGATTCGAGCGACTTGTCCATGTGGGCGGTGATGTTCTCTGCCATGCTTAATCCTCCTGATAGACGAGCGTGCCGACGGGCTCACCCGAAAGCGCGCGTTTGACGGTGTCCTCGCCATCGATGTTGAGGACCAAAATCGGCATACGGTTATCCTGGCACAGCGCCGTGGCCGTGGAATCCATAACCTGCAGACCGCGGACGAGAACCTCGTGATAGGTAATCTTGTCAAAACGGACGGCATCGGAACACTTGACAGGATCCTTGTCGTAGATGCCGTCAACCTTGGTGGCCTTAATCAGAATCTCGGCACCGATCTCGCAGGCACGAAGAGCCGCTGCGGTGTCGGTCGTAAAGTACGGATTGCCCGAACCGGCGGCAAAAATAACGACATTACCCTTGGAAAGGTGGTTGATGGCGCGACGGCGAATATAGGGCTCGCAGATCTCGTTCATCTGGATAGCGCTCATCACGCGGCAGGGAACATCGTTGTGCTCAAAGGCATCCTGCAGGGCAAGCGCGTTCATAACGGTTGCCAGCATGCCCATGTAGTCGGCCTGGGCGCGCTCCATGCCACCGGCAGCGCCGGCCATGCCGCGGAAAATGTTGCCGCCGCCGACAACAACGCCGACCTCATGGCCAACGGCGAGCAGCTCCTTGACCTGCTTGGCAAGATGGTCGGTAATCTTAGGGTCGATGCCATATTGGCCGTCGCCCATCAGTGCTTCGCCGGAAAGCTTCAGAAGCACGCGTTTATATCGGATGTCGGACAAAGCGATCCTCCTTTAATTAGACTCTCAATATGATAGCAAAGGCTCTGATAAGAGCCATGAAAAAGCAGGCTGTGAGTAAAACCCACAGCCTGCTCATTACCAGCTACAAGAGCTTATTTACTCGCCACGGACCAGACGGTCGAAGGCAACGACGGTAATGCTATCGCCGAGCTCCTTGGAGACCTGCTCAGCGTACTTCTTGATGGTGAGGGAGCTGTCCTTGATGAACTCCTGCTCGGTGAGCACGGACTGCTTGTAGAACTTCTCCAGACGGCCAACAGCCATCTTCTCCTGGATAGCCTCGGGCTTGCCGGACTCGGCAGCCTGAGCCATGTAGATCTCCTTCTCGTGCTCGACGGTCTCGGCCGGAACCTGATCGCGGGTAGCGCAAATCGGAGCGACGGCGGCAACCTGAAGGGCAACGTCGTGAGCGAAGGTCTTGAAGGACTCGGCCTGAGCGGTCTCGGCCTTCTCGAAAGCGAACTCGACGAGGACGCCGATCTTACCACCCATGTGGATGTAAGAAGCGAGAGCGCCGTTCTCGGCCTTGCGGGCGGAGAAACGAGCGATCTTCATGTTCTCGCCCATGATGTGAATCATCTCGGTGAGCTCGGAGGAAACGGTCTCCTCGCCCATCGGCTTCTCGAGAAGAGCATCGACATCGGCCGGCTCGGTGGTAGCGACAACCTCGGCGACCTTGGAAGCAAAGCCGGTGAACTTGGCGTTGGAGCCGACGAAGTCGGTCTCGCAGGAAAGCTCGAGCAGAGCGCCGGACTTGCCGTCCTCGGAGACGAACGCGGCGACAGCGCCCTCGTTGGTCTCACGGCCAGCCTTCTTGGCAGCCTTGGCGAGGCCGTTCTTGCGCAGAACGTCAACAGCGACGTCCATGTCGCCGTCAGCCTCGACGAGAGCCTTCTTGCACTCCATCATCGGGGAGTCGGTCATCTCGCGGAGCTGCTTGACCATAGCGGCAGTAATCTGGGCCATTGTGGTTCCTTTCAAAGAGATGAAAAAGACTTAAATAGGACTGATTTACTCGGCCTTGGGCTCGGCGGCCATCTCGGCCTCGGAGACCTGCTCCTTGCCGGAGCCAGCGAGGCAGGCGTCGGCCATGAGCTCGCACATAAGGGTGACAGCGGAGATGGCGTCATCGTTGCAGGGGATGCCGTACTCGACCTCGTCGGGATCGGAGTTGGTGTCGATCAGGGCGACGACGGGGATGTTCAGGCGCTGGGCCTCCTTGATGGCGTTCTCCTCGCGCTTGGTGTCGATGACGAAGAGAGCCTGGGGCAGGCCCTTCATGTCGCGGGCGCCACCGAGGTTGGTCTGGAGCTTAGCGAGCTCCTTGCCGAGCACTGCCTGCTCCTTCTTGGGCAGCACAGCCATGCGGCCGTCCTCGACCATGGCCTCGAGCTCCTCCATGCGGTTGATGCGGGAGCGGATGGTGACGAAGTTGGTCAGCATGCCGCCGAGCCAACGCTGGTTGATGTAAGGCATGTTGGCGCGCTCAGCGGCGTTCTTAACGGCCTCCTGAGCCTGCTTCTTGGTGCCGACGAACAGCACGTTGCCGCCCTTGGCGACGTTTTTGACGAAGGTGTAGGCCTGGTCGGCGTCAAGGATGGTCTGCTTGAGGTCGAGGATGTAGATGCCGTTGCGCTCACCGAAGATGAACGGCTTCATCTTGGGGTTCCAGCGACGGGTCTGGTGACCGAAGTGGCAGCCGGCCTCGAGCAGGGTGCGGATATTAATCTTGGTAGCCATATTAAACCTCCTGTGGTTTGCCTCCGCGCGGGGTCATCCTCCAAAACCAACCCGGACATGTGCTACCAAAGCCCGGGCACCACGGTATGAAGTAGCCGCGCGTGCGTGATAAAAACCTGTTGCCGTGAAGCAACCCGATGAATGATAGCAGGATTGCCTCTTCCTGCCAACCCGCAATCAAAACCACACACCTCGGTGCGGCGCGGGAGGCCCTTCTCCTACTCGCCGCGGGGGTGGGCCTGACTCACGGCGCGCTTAAGCCGATCGGGCGTGAGGTGCGTATAGATCTGCGTCGTGGACAAGCTCGCATGCCCCAGCAGCTCCTGAACCGAGCGCAGATCCGCGCCGCCCTCGAGCAGGTCGGTCGCAAAGGTGTGGCGCATCGCATGCGGGGCGATGTCGGCAGGAATGCCGGCAAGTGCTGCAAGCATGTGGAACCGCCTCCTGAGCATGGCGGCACTCATGCGGTTTCCGCGCGCCGAGATAAACAGCGGATGCACGCCGTTCGCACTATCGACACGCTTTGCCTGCACAAGGAGATGTGGCCTCCCCTCCTCAATATAGCGGCGAGTCGCCTCGAGAGCGCGCCGATAGAGGGGCACGATACGCTCCTTGCTCCCCTTGCCCCAAAGTCGCAGCGTTCGCTCTGACCAAGCAATGGACTCCACGTTGAGCGCCGCGAGCTCCGAGATTCGCGCGCCGGAGGCATAGAGCAGCTCGAGCATCGCCGCATCACGCAGCCCCGCAGGCGTCGAGGTGTCGGGGGCCTTGAGCAACGCCTCGACTTGCCGGGTCGTCAGCACACCGGGAAGATCGCGCGGCAGTTTGGGTGAGGATATCGCCGAGACCGCATCGCCCTCAACGATTCCCTCGGCAGCCATCCACCGATAGAGCGAGCGAATGGCAGACAGATGCGCCGCAAGGGTCCGAGCCGCCACCTGGCCACGCGACAGCTCGGCCAAATAGGAGCGAACGGTCCGTACGTCGGCGACGCGAGCGTCGATGCCCTCGCGGTCGCACCACGCGGCGAAGCGCTCGAGGCGCGAGGCGTAGGCGGTTACCGTATTGGGAGCGAGCCCTTCGACGCGTGCAATGTAGGCGATGAACGAGTCGACGGCATCGTACAGGTCAAAAGCTATGACCTCTCGCCTCCAAACAGATCGGAGCGCGATTCCAGATAAGCATCCAGGGCCTTAAGGGCGCGATCCGCGTAGGCCTGGTAACGATCGCGCTTGCTGCGACGCTTACCGCCCTCGAGCGGCGGAACGAGCCCAAAGTTGACGTGCATGGGCTGGTAGCCCACCGTAGCCGGATCGGTCGCATACCCCACGAGCGCGCCCAGGGCGCCCACGCGCGGCAGCTCGACGCCCGCGGCACCGATAGCCTCGGCATAGGTGTTGAGCGCGGCGAGCAGACCCGTCGCCACGGCCTCCATATACCCCTCGGTACCGGTAATCTGGCCGGCAAGACGCACGCTCGTGCCGGGCACGGCAAAGGTGCCATCGAGCACGTGCGGCGCATCGACAAAGGTGTTGCGGTGCATGACGCCGTAGCGGAAGAACTCGGCGTTCTCCAGGCCGGGAACCATATGGAAGACGCGCTTCTGTTCGCCGAAGGTCAGGTTGGTCTGGAAGCCAACCAGGTTATAGGCGGTCTTCTCCTTGTTCTCGGCGCGCAGCTGAATTGCCGCCCAGGGACGGCGACCGGTGCGCGGGTCGGTGAGCCCGACGGGCTTCATGGCGCCAAAGCGGATGGCATCCTTGCCCGTGCGCGCAACCTCCTCGGCAGGCTGGCAGGCCTGGAACAGGTCACCGCCCTCAAAATCCTTGAGCACCACGCGATCGGCCGTGGTGAGTGCCTCGATAAAGGCCTCGTACTCTTCCTTGTTGAGCGGGGCATTGAGATAGTCGCCACTCCCCTGCTCCTCGTAGCGCGACTGCGAGAACAGCACGTCCATATCGAGCGTCGAGGCATCGACGATCGGGGCGGCCGCGTCAAAGAACGCCAGGGCGTCACCACCGACAAGCTTCATGACCTCCCCGCTCAATGCCGGCGAGCACAAGGGGCCCGCGGCGATAACCACATGACCCTCGGGGATCTGGGTGACCTCACCGTGGACGACCTCGATATTGGGGCGGGCGGCAACCTCGGCCTCGACGAGCTCGGAAAACTTGACGCGGTCGACCGCCAGGGCGCCGCCAGCGGGAACGGCCGCACGATGAGCGCAGTCGAGCAGCACCGAGCCCATGCGCTCGAGCTCGGCCTTCAGCAGACCGGCGGCGGAATCGGGACGGGTCGACTTAAACGAATTGGAGCAGACGAGCTCCGCCAAGTGATCGGTATGGTGGGCAGGAGAGCTTACCTGCGGGCGCATCTCGCACAGCTTTACGGCGAACCCGCGATCTGCCAGCTGAATCGCGCATTCCGATCCCGCCAGACCGCCACCGATAACCGTCACCTGATCAAACAGCATCTGCAAACACCTTTCTAATTGACACGTTTTCCATTGTGACCGAAGGGTGTCTGGGCGTGAAGGGCAAACTTGGAGGGCGCATACCTTCCATCCATCATGCGCTCGATAAGACCCTCGAGTTCAAGCGAACCCAAGAGTTTGAGTACGCCGACAGCATCGAGCGAGACGAGCGCCGCGATGTCGTCGACCTTGAGCGGAGAGGCGATGAGCGCATGCATCACGGTCTGCTGCGTTGGATCCAGGTCGGCAATGCCGGGAGCATCGGGGCGCGAGTAGCGCAGGGTTCCGTAGATGCGTGAGATAGCCATCTCGATAGATTCCTCGTCGACGATGCAGCAGGCACCGTTCGCAATGAGGTAATTCGTGCCACGCGACTCGGGCGATAGGATCGACCCCGGCACGGCAAGAAGTTCGCGCCCCAAATCCATAGCAGCCTCGGCTGTGGAAAACGTCCCAGAAGGCATACCCGCCTCGGATACAAAGAGGGCTTGCGACAGGGCCGCGATTACGCGATTGCGGCGCGGAAAGGCGAACTTGCGCGGACCCATGCCCCACGGAGAGATCGACACGACCGCGCCACCCGTATCAAGCGTGCGCGTAATCAGCCCCGCGCTCGAACGCGGGTAGACCACGTCGGCGCCCGTCCCCAGCACCACAACGTGTTTGCCGCCGGCGTTGACCGCAGCCCAACCCGAGGCCTGGTCACAACCGACCGCACCGCCCGAAACTACCGTCACTCCCGCCTCAACCGCCACCTTCGCCGCAAGCTCTGCCACGGCAAGACCATACGGCGAGGCCTTTCGCGCACCGATGATGGAGAGCGCGGGCGTCGAAAGCGCCTCGGGGTTGCCGCGCACATAGAGCGTCTGAGGTACATCAGAAAGCTCCAAAACGGTCTCGGGATACAACGCATCATCTGGATGCAGCTCGAAGGTCCCTTCGGCCATCATTGGTCCCTCCTTCCCTGGTACATCGCCGCCTCGAGCACGTGGTCCTGCGTCACTTGCTCGCTCTCGGCGACATCTGCGATCGTGCGCGCAATGCGAACCAGGCGCACGATGCCACGCCCTGTGAGATGCGTGCGTTTGGACAGACCGAGTACGCATTTCTCGGCAGCATCATCGAGCTCAAAGGTCGAAACGACGCCGTCAATGGACCGCGTCTCGTCATCCTCGGCCTCGGCATCCGCATCGTCCATACGGGATTCGCGCCAAGCGCGAAAAGCGCGACCGCGCACAACGTAGTCACGTAACTCGGCCGACGACATACCCTCCGCGCCCTCGATAATCACCTGGGGATCGGGACGGGTCACATCGATCATCATGTCGATACGGTCGGCCAAAGGACCGCGCAGTTTAGACCGATAGCGCTCAACCATCGCCGCCGAGCAGCGACACGGTACCTCGCGATCGCCCAAAAAGCCGCAGGGGCAGGGATTGCTCGCAGCCAGCAGCTGAAAGCGCGACGGGAAGGTAAAGGCCCCGTCGACGCGTACGATCCTCACATAGCCGCGCTCGATGGGCTGACGCAGCGTCTGCAGAACGCCCGTGGGAAACTCGGCAAGCTCGTCCAAAAAGAGCACGCCGCCATGAGCTAGGCTAATTTCGCCCGGATGTACTGGACGTCCGCCGCCGATGAGGCCCGCGGTCGAAATGCTGTGATGCGGGCTGCGGAAGGGCCGGTGCCCCGCCAATAAGCCATCAATGTTCTCACCCAAAACCGAATGGATGCACAGCGCCTCCTGTTGATCCTCAACGGAAAGCTCGGGCAGGATGCCGGTCATACGACGCGCGAGCATCGTCTTGCCCGATCCCGGGGACCCGATCATGAGCAAGCCGAGTTCTCCTGCCGCCGCAAGCGCCATGCCGCGCTTGGCGACCTCCTGCCCCAGTACGTCGGCATAGTCGAGCTCGGGCTCAAAGGTCGCCTCGACGCCCTCGGAATCCAGATAATGGCGCGCGGCATCGCCCATACCATGAGCAAGCTGAGACAAATGATCGATAAAGCCGCAATCCACCCCCGCGAGTGGCACATGCTGGTCTGACCTGCCGGCGATAAAAGACAGCCCCATGTCGCGAGCCAATAGCTGAAACGCCACCTCGCCTTTGACAGGAAGCACCGTGCCGTCCAAGCCGAGCTCGCCGGCGATAAGACAACGATCGAGGTTGTCGCGGGGAATCTGACCATCGGCCGCTAGAACCGCGATGGCGATGGGCAGATCAAAGCCGCTACCGGTCTTGCGAATATCGCCGGGCGCCAGATTGACCGTAATGCCCGAGCGCGGGATCTCAAAGCCGGCCGAGCGCATCGCACAGCGAATACGACCACGTGACTCCATCACCTCCATACTCGGGATGCCGAGCATCTGAATGCCCGGAACGCCGCCGGCAAGCGAGACCTCGACCGTGACGTGAATCGCCTCGACGCCGCGGATGCAGGCCGCGTGAACGGCAAACGTCTCGAACGCCATCACGACACCTGCCAATCGAACGCGTTGTACTGATGCTCGATCTCGGCGATATGCCCGCCGCGAATGGTGACACCCACTGCATCGAAGCGGATCGCCTTGAGCGGATAGTGCTCCATGAGATAGCAACTTGCGATACGGCGATACCGACGCTGCTTTTGGGCATCCACGGCCTCCTCGGGAAAGACCCGCGTGGTGCAATCCAGGGCGACGCGCCTGGTCTTGACCTCGGCCATCACCACGACATCGTCAAGCTCATCGAGCAGCACCAGATCAGCCTCGCCCTCGGTGCAACGATAACCCTGCTCCAGCAAGGTGTAGCCGCGCTCGTTAAAGTAGTCGATGGTGATCAGCTCGCCCAGCATACCCAGCTCGCGGGGACTGAGTCCCTTGATAAACTCGGGCGTCATCGCCCCGCAGTCGAGCTCGCCGTTTTCCCAACGCTCCTTGAGCTGCTGCGTCTTGCTCTTTTTGCTTGCGGCACTCATGGGGTCTCCTTTCCCGCACACTGCATTGCCCCGATGATGAGGGCACCTTTCATGCGGGTAAGTACAGGAAGCAAACCAAAAGCTGACCAAATGCCGTCAAAAAAAGGGCCGTACGCAGCAATGCTGTTGCATACGGCCCGCTACCAGCAGGTTTACAAAACTCCAGAAGTCCCTGTCTCCACAATTGACCTAGAAAAGGCGCTCAGTCTGCAGAAAGTTTCCGCAAAAGCTCACGCGGTGCAGCGGACAAAGTCCATGTTTGCGAATGGCCTCGATGTGCTCGGGACTCGCATAGCCTTTCGATTCGGCCAAATGGTACTCGGGATACTCGGCATCGTACTCGACCATCATCTCGTCACGCGTGACCTTTGCCATGATGGATGCCGCGGCGATACAGGCGATCTTGGCATCGCCCTTGACCACGTCGCGCTCATGGGGCACGGCGCCCAGGGGGTTACCGTCCATAAGCACGCAATCGGGCTCAAGCCCCGTATCTGCCACCGCACCCGCGACAGCGGCTCGAATGGCGCGGGCCATGCCCATCTCATCGATATCTGCGGGAGCGATATGGCAAAAGCCGATAGCAGTCGCCACCTCGGCAATCTTCACCGAGAGCAGCTCGCGGCGCGCCGGCGTGAGCTTTTTAGAATCGTTGATGCCCCAGATGCGCGGCTCCATCGGAAGACACACGGCACACACGGTCAAGGGACCCGCTACCGAGCCACGGCCCACCTCGTCGACACCAACGACCACCCCATCGCCGCCAAGCTCATGCATAAGCTCGTACATATCATTGACGCGCTCGCGCTCGGCAAGTTCCTTGGCATGGCGCTTAAGAGCACGCTCGCAAGCCTTGATCACCTGCTGGCGCGGGTCCTCGCGATAATGCTCCACGAGGGCGGGAATCTCCTCAAACGTAGCGCTCGCCAACTCACCGGCAACCTGCGATGCCGATACCGAGCTCGTCATATTGGCCATACCAGGCCCTCCTTGCATGCAAATCAGATAAAAAGAAGGGCCACCCGAAGGTGACCCTTGTGTCCAAACGAGTGGACAGACGCTGCGATCTTCTTAGCGCTTCTCGGGGATGCGAGCAGCCTTGCCCACCTTGTCGCGGAGGTAGTACAGCTTGGCGCGACGGACGCGACCATGACGAACGACCTCGAGCTTGGCGATCTTGGGGCTGTGAAGCGGGAAGGTACGCTCAACACCGACACCGAAGGACATCTTACGGACGGTGAAGGTCTCGCGGGCACCGGCGCCGGCCATGCGGATGACGTCGCCCTGGAAGACATGGATGCGCTCGCGGTCGCCTTCCTTAATGCGGTAGTGAACCTTGACGTTGTCGGCGACGCGAACCTGAGGAATGTCCTCGCGGATCTGCTGACGCTCGATTGCGCGGATGTAATCCATGTGCAATTCCTTACTCTTCTAGAGGTGCCGTACCACCTTGGCCGGCACGTAGTTGAACAAACGTATTCGAGTATACACGCGCGGGTTTCTGCTGCAAGAACAATTTTTTACGCAGACAAAAAGACAAAACCCGCACATGATAACCGCCCGTCTCACGAATGAGACGGGCGGCATGAAGGGGGCTACGCTAGACGCCCATACGTAAAACGTTAGGCGGAACGCTTGGCCTCGAGCTTGGCCTGAGCGGCGGCCAGGCGCGCGAGGGGCACGCGATAGGGCGAGCAGGACACGTAGTCCACGTCGGCCACGTTAAACAGACCCTTGATGGACTTGGGGTCGCCGCCGTGCTCGCCGCACACGCCAAAGTGCATGTCGGGGTTGGTGGCGCGGCCCTTCTCGACAGCCATGCGCACCAGTTCGAGTACTGCCGTGTCGATGGTCTCGAAGGGATTGTCCTTCAAGATCTTCTTATGCATGTACAGCGGGATGAACTTAGCCTCGGCGTCGTCACGCGAGAAACCGAAGGTCGTCTGGGTGAGGTCGTTGGTGCCAAAGCAGAAGAAGTCTGCGTGATGGGCGATCTCGTCAGCGACCATGCAGGCGCGCGGCAGCTCGAGCATCGTGCCCACAGGAATATTGAGCTCGACGCCTTCTTCGGCGGAAACCTCGGCGATTACGCGCTCAATGACCTCGCGGGTCTGGACATGCTCGGCCGTGATGGAAACGAGCGGAACCATGATCTCGGGGCGCGGGTCGACGCCCTCTTTGATAAGGCGGGCAGCAGCCGTGGCGACGGCGCGAACCTGCATGAGGGGCAAATCGCTAAAGACGACGGACAGGCGCACGCCGCGTAGGCCGAGCATCGGGTTAGACTCGACCATGCCGTCGATACGACGCAGGCGGGCGCGCAGGGCAGTGAGCTCCTCCTCGGGAGCGCCGGCGGCCTCCTTCTTGGTGATGGCGACCTCGAGCTCGCGAGGATTATCCAAGAACTCATGCAGCGGCGGATCGAGCAGGCGGACGACCACATCGCGACCGGACATGGTCTTGAACATCGCCAGGAAGTCCTCGGTCTGAACCTTGAGCAGGTCGGCCAGGGCCTGCTGCTTCACAGCCTCATCGTCAGACAGGATGAAGCTCTGGATAATGTTCTTACGATCGCCCAGGAACATGTGCTCGGTGCGGCACAGGCCAATAGCCTCGGCGCCAAACTCAAGAGCGAGCTCGGCATCCTCGGGGTTGTCGGCGTTGACGCGCACGTGGTTGGCGTGACCGTCGGTCTCGTCCAGACGGATCTCGTCGGCCCAAGACAGGATGGTGTCCAGGTCGCCGGTGAGCTCGGCCGAAACCAGATCGACGGCGCCGTCGACGACGATACCTTGGGTGCCGTCGATGGAGATGACATCGCCCTCGTGCAGCACGCGGTCGCTGCCCTCGATGCGCACGACCTTCTCGGCGGCATCGATATGGAAGCGCTCAACGCCGCAGACGCAGGGCGTACCCATGCCGCGGGCGATAACGGCGGCATGGCTCGTCTTGCCACCGTGGCTGGTCAGGATACCCTCGGCGGCGACCATGCCCTTCAGGTCGTCGGGGTTGGTCTCCCAGCGAACCAGAATGACCTTGCGGCCCTCGTTGGCGCGCGCGACGGCGTCATCACTCGAGAACACAACCTCACCCACGGCGGCACCGGGGCTGGCGTTAAGACCGCTGGCCAGAGCCTCGTACTTCTTGGAGGCGTCAAACTGCGGGTGCAGGAGCTGGTCGAGTTGCGCGGGATCGATACGGTTCACAGCCTCCTCGCGGGTGATCAGGCCCTCCTCGACCATTTCGATGGCGATGCGCAGAGCGGCGGTTGCGGTACGCTTGCCCACGCGGGTCTGGAGCATCCAGAGCTTGCCCTGCTCGATGGTGAACTCGATATCGCACATGTCGCGATAGTGATCCTCGAGCGTCAGGAACACGCGCTCGAGCTCCTCACCTGCGGACTCGAGGCCCGGGGTAGTCTTGAGGTCGGCGATGGGCTCGGTGTTGCGGATGCCGGCGACGACATCCTCGCCCTGGGCGTTGACCAGAAAGTCGCCGTAGAACTCCTTAGTGCCGTCGGCCGGGTTGCGCGTAAAGGCGACGCCGGTCGCGGAGGTCTCACCCTTGTTGCCAAAGGCCATGGCCTGAACGTTGACGGCAGTACCGAGCTCGTCGGAGATGCCGTGCTGTTTGCGGTAGATGCAGGCGCGCTCGTTCATCCAGCTGCCAAAGACGGCCTGGATGGCAAGACGCAGCTGAAGCTCAGGGTCGTGCGGGAAGACGGGCTTGCCATCGACAACCTCGAGCTCGGGGTACAGGGCGGCCTCGACGTTCTCGGAGAAGATCCCCTTGAAGGTCTCGACGAGCTCCTGCAGATCCTCGGCCGAAAGCTCGGAGTCGACGCGGACGCCAGCGACCAGGCGTGCCTGGGTCAGCGCGTTCTCGAACAGGTCGGCGTCAACGCCCATAACGACGTTGGAGAACATCTGGATAAAGCGGCGATAGCTATCCCAGGCAAAACGCGGATTTTGCGTCTGGGCGATGAGGCCCTGAACGGAGTCGTCGTTGAGGCCCAGGTTGAGGACCGTGTCCATCATACCGGGCATGGAGAACGGAGCGCCCGAGCGAACCGACACGAGCAGCGGATCGGAGGCGTCGCCGAGCTTTTTGCCGCAGCGGGCCTCGAGGTCTACCTCGGCGGCAACGATCTCATCGAGTGCGCCTTCGGGCCAGACGTTGCCGGCACCGGAGTACTCGACACAGGTCTGGCAGGTAATGGTAAAGCCACCGGGAACCGGCAGGCCGATACGGCTCATCTCGGCAAGGTTTGCGCCCTTGCCGCCAAGCACGAAGTTCATGGACTTGTCGCCCTCGGTGACACAGGTGCCCTGGGCGTCGGTTCCAAAACGGTAAACCCTCTTGCAATCGCTCACGATACTTCCCCTTCCATGCGCTTATGCGCACGACCGTGGTAACGAATTGACCCGCCGGATACGAGCCGTGAGGGTACTATACGGCGGGCATTGAGCGGGCTTGCGCAGAGGGCGCGTGAGTTGGTAAACGTGATAAATATGGCGGTAAACGGTAGGTAAAGTTGGTTACCTTATGAAGATACCAATGTAAGAAGCTTGCAGGTCAAATGCCAGTTTCTTGCTAAATCGCTTTACCATTATCGCGCATTATTTTTAGGTAGTCTTATAAAGACAGGCATTTTTAGCTACCCCAATAAGCTAGCTTTGCTAGGCTCGACGGGCGGCGCGGCGGGCGCGGGCTTCTTGGATTTCCTCCAAGTGGCTAATGATCTCGGCAGCGCTTTCCTCGATGGCCTTGCCGTCGGTACGCACCACAAAGCAGCCTAGGCGCTTCATGAGGGCACGGGCTTCCTCGAGCTCGCTGCGCACGCTCTCGGGCTCGGCATAGGAGCCGGCAACGGCACGGGCGTAGTCATCGCCCAAGCGGCTATCGCGAATTTCGGAAATCACATCGACGGTCGAAATCAGGCCGAACAGGCGCATCGGATCAACCTCGTAAATCGACTTCGGCGGCTCCATGCCATGGGCCAAAGGAACATTGGCAACCTTATAACCCTGATAGGCCAAAAACATCGACAGCGGCGTCTTGGACGTGCGCGATACGCCCAGCAGCACGATATCGGCACCCGACAGATCGTCGCAACCGCGCCCGTCGTCGTGCTCAACAAAATACTCCATGGCCTCGATACGATGGAAATAGCGGTCATCGGTTTTGTGAATCACGCCCGCGACGCCCTTGGGCGGCACGCCAATGAGCGACGACAGCACGGCGAGCGTCGGGCCGATCAGGTCGACCGAGCGGATATGCAGCATACCCAGGTAATCGAGCACGCGGGCGCGAAGCGCCGGATCGACAATGGTATGGAACACGGCAATATCGCGATGGTCTGCATCGACACGCGGGCCCACAAACGATTTAACCTGCTCCACAGAGTTCACCTTGGGCAGGCGCAAGAGATGAAAAGCCCCTTCATCAAATTGCCCGGACGCCGCAAGCACCACCTCACAAGCGGTATCGCCGAGCGAGTCGGAGATAACGATAACGGTGGGACGAGCGGTGACCGGGCAATCCATGCGGGGCTCCTTTTGCGCTTATGCGCAGGCTGGCTTACTTTTTGCGGGCAAGCTCACCGATGTTGGCGATGCCGGAGAAAACGGCCTCGAAGCGGTTGAGCAGCTTAAGGCGATTATCGCGGAGCTGCTCGTCCTTGTCCATGACCATAACCTCGTCGAAGAAACGGTCGATGGGCGCGCGCAGGGCGGCGAGGGCAGCAAATGCGGCCGGGTAATCCTCGGCAGCGAGGGCAGCATCTACAGCGGTCTGAGCAGCCTCGGAGGCATCGGCAAGCTCGAGCTCGACCTCGCCCATCAGGCTGCGGTCGTACTCCACGCCCAGCTCGGGCTTGGAGATATGCGCGGCGCGAGCATAGGCGGTCGCAAGGTTGTCGAACGTCTCAGCGTCGTTCTTGCGGGCCTCGTCGAGGGCGGCGCAGCGGGCGAAGAAGACGGACGGAGCGATGATGTGCACCGCGGAGACGGCGGCAACGGTATCGGCCGGGACCTTTTCGTCGCGGGCCATGCTCACCAGGCGGCCATGGAAGAAGTCACGAACCTGCTGGGCGACCTCGGCGGCGTCGAACTCAATGCCCTGCTCACTGTAGAGCTCGAGGGCGAAGTCGATGAGCGACGTGGGGTCGATCGGCAGGCGGTCGCGCAGGATGTTGATGATGCCGATAGCGGCACGACGCAGCGCGTAGGGGTCGGAGGAGCCGGTCGGGGGCTCGCCAATGGCAAAGATACCGGCGATGGTATCGAGCTTGTCGGCGCAGGCCACGATGCAGCCAGCGGTGCCCTCGGGCAGCTCGTCACCGGCAAAGCGGGGACGATAATGATCGCGAATGGCGTGGGCGACCTCGTCGTTCTCCCCCATCGCGGTGGCGTAATAACCGCCCATCACGCCCTGCTGGCTCGTGAACTCGACGACGGCGTTGGATACCAAGTCGGCCTTGCACAGGTGCGCGGCGCGAGCGGCATCGGCGGCCAGGTGGGCGCCCAGATGGGCCTCGCGAGCGATGGCAAGCGCGAGTTGCTCAATGCGCTCGGACTTGGCGAGCACGCTACCGAGCTTCTCCTGGAAGGCAACCTTGGCCAGACGCTCACGGAACTCGTCGAGGGAAATCTTCAGGTCCTCCTCGTAGAAGAACTTTGCGTCGTCCAGACGGGCGCGCACGACGCGCTCGTTGCCGTCGATCACGCGCTCGGCGTTCTCGGGCTTGCTGTTGGAGACGACCACGAACTCACGCGTGAGCTTGCCCTCGCCGTCATAGATCGGGAAGTAGCGCTGGTTGGTGAGCATGGACTCGCAGATGATCTCGTGCGGGACCTTGAGGAACTCCTCATCGAAGGTACCGACGAGCACTGTCGGCCACTCGCAGAGGTTGATGACCTCCTCAAAGATCTTCTTGGGCGTATCGACATGGCAGCCGGGACGGGCAGCCTCGACCTCGGCGATACCGGCGAGGATGGCCTCACGACGACGCTCGGCAGAAAGCACACCGGCGTCCTCGAGCACCTGCTCGTAGACGGCGGGGCTGGCGACCACATGGTCACCGGGGCCAAGCACGCGATGACCACGCGTGGTGTTGCCACTCGTCACGTCGGCAAACGACACGGGCACAACGTCCTCGCCCAGAAGGCAGCAGATCCAGCGGACCGGACGAACAAAGGTCGCATGCTCGTGACCCCAGCGCTGAGAGCGGTAGTTGGGCCACTGCAGGCCAGCGATAGTCTTCTCGCACAGGGCCGTCAGGATCGGGGTGGCCGGGGCGGAAGGGATGTTCTTCTCGGCAAAGACGTACTCACGGCCGTCGGTGTCCTCGCGACGGACCAGATCCTCGGCAGCCACACCGCACTTGCGGGCGAAGCCCTGGGCGGCCTTGGTGGCGTTACCGTCGGCATCGAAGGCGATGTTGGCCGCGGGTCCGCGCTTGACCTCGTGAACCTCGTCGGTCGCGGTGGCGACGTCGGCAACGAGCGCAGCCAGGCGGCGCGGGCTCGAGATCACGCGGACCTCGCCGTGGGCCAGACCGGCCTCGTCGAGACCCTTGGCGATCATGGTGCCAAGCTGCTTGACGGCATTGTTCAGCGGTGCGGAGGGCATTTCTTCCGTACCGATCTCAAACAGGAAATCCTTAGCGTCTGCCATGGCTTACGCCACCTCGCCTTCCTGATCGGCATTCTCGTTGACTCCGGCGACCTCGGCCATGTAGGCCTCGCAGCACGCCTTGGCGACGGCGCGGACGCGCAGGATGTAGTTGGCACGCTCGACCGCGGACAGGGCGCCGCGAGCATCGAGCAGGTTGAAAGCGTGGCTGCACTTCATGACGCAGTCGTACGCCGGCAGCGGCAGCTTGCGCTCCAGACAGGAGTGGCACTCGGCCTCGTAGTCGTCAAACTTCTGACGCATCATCTCGACGTTGGCAACCTCAAAGTTGTAGGCGCTGAACTCGCGCTCGTTCTCGAGGAACACGTCACCATAGGTCATGGGCGTGCCGTCGGGCAGGTAGCTCCACACCAGGTCGTAGACCGAGTTGACGCCCTGGGCGTACATGGCGATACGCTCCAGGCCATAGGTGATCTCGACGGGCACGGGGTCGACCTCGATGCCGCCCACCTGCTGGAAGTACGTAAACTGCGTGACCTCCATGCCGTTGAGCCAGACCTCCCAGCCAAGGCCCCAGGCGCCAAGGGTCGGGCTCTCCCAGTCGTCCTCGACAAAGCGGACGTCATGGTCGTTGGGGTCCAGACCGATAGCGGCAAGAGACCCCAGGTAAAGCTCCTGGGCGTTTACCGGCGACGGCTTAATGAGCACCTGGAACTGATAGTAGTGCTGCATGCGGTTGGGGTTTTCGCCGTAGCGGCCGTCGGCAGGACGGCGGCAGGGCTGCGCATAGCAGGTGCGCCACTCGGCGGGACCGAGCGAGCGCAGCGTGGTCGCGGTATGGAAGGTACCGGCACCGACCTCGGAGTCATAGGGCTGCATAATGACGCAGCCCTGCTCGCCCCAGTACTGCTGGAGGCGCAGGATGATGTCTTGGAAGGAAAGCGATGAAGCGTTCATGCCTCTAATATCCCCTCGTCGAAACGATTACACGGTTAGGTACTGTACTATAGCGGTTTTTAGTCGATAGCGCCGATGCGGTTGAGCGGCCAGTAGCGCACAAGCGCCACAGCGATCAAATCAGAGCGATCGACGGGACCAAAGTAGCGTGAGTCGGCAGAGTTTTCGCGGTTGTCGCCCATCACCCACACGCACCCGTCGGGAACCGTGTAGGGATAGCTTACCTGAGCGCCGGGCGCTTGGACCGAAAGCGGCCAGCTCATGCCCGTCGTATAGTCCTCGTCGAGCGCTTGGCCGTCAACGACCACCTTGCCATCCTGCAGGTCGACCGTCTGGCCGGCCGTGGCAATAACACGCTTGACAAGAACATCATGCTCGGAGGTGCCATCGGGGTTGTGAAACACCACGATATCGCCCTGCTTGACGGGCTGACCGAGCTCGAGGCTCACCTTTTGTGCCAGGATCTGGTCGCCAATCTCGATCGTGGACTCCATGGAGCCGGTGGGCACCACAAAGGGCTCGACCACAAAGGTGCGGATCAGGAAGGTGGCCACAAGCGCGATCGCGATGACCACGATCCACTCTAAAGCGCCCCTCAACGCGGAATGCTGCGATGGAACCATTCTCACTCCTCGCTCTGCGAATACGAAGCGTCCAGAATCTCCTGCGCGTACGCACGCTCCTGTGGCGTAAGGCGCGCCGTCTCGATCAGGTCGGGACGCCAGCGGCAGGTGCGCTCGATGGCATTCTTACGGCGCCAGGCGTCAACCTTGGCATGGTCACCGCTCACGAGCACCGGCGGCACGCCCTCGCCGTTGAACTCGGCGGGGCGGGTGTACTGCGCGTACTCGAGCAGTCCTCCGTCCTCGGCGGTCGAGAACGACTCGTCGACGTTGCTCATCTCGTCGCCCAGGGCGCCGGGAATCAGGCGTACGACGGCATCGGCAACGACCATGGCGGGCAGCTCGCCGCCCGTGAGCACGTAGTCGCCGATCGACAGGCGCTCGTCGGCATACGCATACGCGCGCTCGTCGACGCCCTCGTAGCGACTGCACACAAACAGCAGGCGCTCACTTTTGAGCAGGCGCTCGGCCACATGCTGCGTAAAAGGCTCGCCACAGGGGGTAAAGAACACCACAGTGGGCTTGGGACCCTCTGCGCTAATGGCCTCGATGGCCTCTGCGATAGGCTCGACCTTCATGAGCATGCCCTGCCCGCCGCCGTACGGCTCGTCATCGACGGTACGATGACGGTCGTGCGTCCAGTCGCGCAGGTTATACGCCTTAAAATCAAAAAGGCCGGCCTTGCGGGCGCGGCCCAAAATCGACGTGGACATGACGGGCTCAAACATCTCGGGAAAGACCGAAAGGGTCTCAATCAGCATGTTGTCCTCCCTACTTGTCCATATCGATCAGGCCGTCCATCACGTGGACGGAAATTGTTCCTGCATCAGGAAGATCGAGCACGACCTGCTCGATCACGGGAATCAGTACCTCGCCGTACCGATCACCCTCGACAACCCAAACATCGTTAGCGGGCGTCGACATGATCTCAACGATCGTGCCGAGCGAACCGAAGCGCTCGTCGACCACCTCGCGACCCATCAGGTCGGTATAGGCAGCGTCGAGCGAATCGAGCTCAAAGTCGTCACGATTTGCCAGCACGTAGCATCCAGTGATGCCCTCGGCGGCCGTCAAGTCGTCAATGCCCTCAAACGAGACCAGATCGCCATCGCCCGTATCGGTGACGGACACGACCGTGCAAAAGCGGTCGCGCTTGAGCGCCGGCGGCGTCAGGGCGACGCGCATACCAGGCTCTAATACAGAAGGAAGCCCCCGCAGCGGCTGCGCGAGGACCTCCCCCTTCCTTCCGTGCGGCTTGACCACACGGGCGATGTTTTTGTACTGGGACCTCAAGGTCCTAGCCCAGAACCTCTACCTCGACAGCAGTGTCGAGGCGAGCGGCCAGTGCACGGGCGAGCGTGCGAATGGCCTTGATGGTACGGCCACGACGGCCGATGACCTTAGCAACGTCATCCTCGGCGACCGAAACCTCAATCGTAGAGGCGTCGTCACCATCAATGACCTCAAGGCTCACGGAATCCGGGTCGTCGACGATCTGAACAACGAGATATTCGACGAGATCGGCGATGCGATCTGAGAGCATTGCCTCACCCTCGAGCTGTGCAGCGTCAACCTCAGGCACGATTTACTCCTCGGCGCCCTCAGCGGCCTCAGCGGCAGCCTTAGCGGCCTCGGCCTCTTTGGCGAGCTGCTTCTTGGACTTCTTGACGACGGTCTCGGTCTTCTCGCCCTCGTTGGCGGCCTTGACCAGAGCGGCGACAGCGTCGGTGAGCTGAGCGCCCTTGGACTGCCAGTCGGCGATCTTCTCGAGGTCGAGGTTGATGGTCTTGGGGGCGGTCATCGGGTTGTAGCGGCCAACCTCCTCGATGATACGACCGTCACGCGGGGCGCGGGAATCGGCGACGACGACACGGTAGTACGGACGCTTCTTAGCGCCGTGACGAGCAAGGCGAATCTTGACTGCCAAAGGAAACTCCTCCAACCAAGCAGCTTTAGGCTGCAACTACAAACAAACAGTTGAACATAATACGCCATCGACGCGGGCAGGTGAAGTCCGTGAGACCAACTTCTTCGGTGTAGTCGAAGGCAAATCCATATCTTAGACAAGAATTCGCGATTTGCAAGCACATCCACGCACCCCACATGAGCTGCGCGGTATACTCATGCCATGAAAAGACGCGAACATACATACGGTTATGAAGATGCTGCGGGCGTCACGCCGCCGCCCTGGACGGGACCGGCGGTGGGCCTCATGGATCTCGATGCGTTTTTTGCGAGCGTGGAGATGCTCGATCATCCTGAGTGGCGCGGCAAGCCGCTCATCGTGGGTGGCGATGCCGATTCCCGCGGCGTCGTGTCCACCTGCTCATACGAGGCACGTCGCTTTGGCGTACACTCCGCTATGCCCTCAGCCGAGGCACAGCGTCTCTGTCCGCAGGCCATTTGGACGCACGGGCATTTCGATCGCTACCACGAGGTCAGCGCGCAGGTCATGACGATTCTCGCCGACGAGACCCCGCGCGTTGAGCGCGTATCCATCGACGAAGCCTTTATCGATATCACACCGGGTCGCTTTGCGCCCGAAGACCCGCTGCTGGTTGCGCGGCGCATCAGTGATCGTGTGGCAGCGCTGGGAGTGACCTGCTCCATTGGCGTGGGCTGCAACAAGACGGTTGCAAAGATCGCAAGCGAGCGGGACAAGCCGTTTGGGTTGACCATTGTGCGCCCCGGAACCGAACAGCGCTTTTTGGCCGCGCTGCCGGTATCTGCCATGAGCGGCATCGGACGCTCGGCCGAGGAGCGGCTGCGCCGCATGCGCATCTACACGCTTGGCGAGCTGTCACGTGCATCGGAATCCACCTTGGCCTCTATTTTTGGAGTCAACGGCGAACGCATGCGCCAGCGTGCACTGGGACTCGAAATCTCCGAAGTCACGAGCCTCGACGAAGAGCGCGAGGTCAAGTCGGTCAGCAATGAACGCACCTTTGCTAAAGATTTGACTGAGCGTGGGGATATTGAGGCGGCGATTGCGCTGTTGGGAGAGTCAGTGGGACGCCGCCTGCGCCGTCAGGGACTAACAGGCGCCACGGTGACGCTCAAGCTTAAGTATTCGTATGGCAGCGGGCGTACGGCACAGCGCCGGCTGCCTCATCCGACCGACGATGAAAACATCTTCGTGGCGGTTGCACTCGAACTGCTCGACAACATCTGGCAGGAAGGCATGCACGTGCGCCTGGCCGGAATCGGCATGAGTGACTTCAACCACCAAGGCGGCATCCAGACCGACCTGTTCTGCGAAGTCGATGACCGCGGAGCCCAATCCAGCGACCGACGCGACCTCTCCGTCGCCATCGACGCCGTCCGAGACAAATTCGGCGACACCGCCCTTTCCTTCGGCCGCCAATCCCGCTTCAATAACTAGTCTTTTTTGGACGGGGGGGGTTGCTGCCTTCCGTCCGACACGGCATGGGTAGTCAATTTGGGACGGGGCTATTTTAGCTACCCCTATATATCGGTTGAGATTCATTCGGCCTAATTCATTCACCGTCAGCCAAAGGGTAGCTAAAATAGCCCCGTCCCAAATTGACTACCCCGGATGCCCGGTTTGGTGGCCGTAGCAAAATTACCCCGCCTGAAATGAGCTACTTTTCAACTTTGACTTTTTGAATCGTGCAGTGGCCGATGCCCGTGAGGCGCACGATCTGCTTGATCGAAAAGCCCTCGCTTTTGAGCTTGCGGATACAGTCATCACGCACGCCCTTTGGCAGAGCTTTGAGATGGTGAGGCTCGTAAGGTTTGAGCAACGCCTGCGCAAACTCAAGCGCGTCAGCATCACTCACGTGAGCGCCATAACGGAAGCAATAGCCATTGGGCTCGCCCGAGGTGCTAAATGCAAAAAACCTCTGGGAATTCCCGAGCAACTCGAGCACGCAATCAGTCTTACAAATACCCGGATAGCCCATATACTCGCTAAAGCTGCTCCAGCGATAGAGCGAAGCAGTGTCAATTCTGGCTTTCGCAGGGTTATCGTGAATGTAACGAACGCAGTTGAGCAGCTGATCATCATCAAGAATCGGCACGCTCTTAAATCGATCCTGGAAGAGTGGACCCTTTCTGCCTGTCTTAGAATTGAAATACATGGCATACGCCGTCGTAATCGAATGCATGCAATCACTCAGATGAGCATGCTCATCGTCAAGCAGAAGATGAATATGGTTATCCATAAGGCACCACGCGATGACATCAACTTTGAACTTCTGGCATTTCGAAGCAATCAGCCGAATCAAATAGAGTCGATCATCCTCATCCTCAAATATCAGCTGACCACCACACCCCTTTTGAACGACATGGTAAAAGCCATATTCAGAGATTTCTCGCGCAGTCCGAGTCATACGCATTCCCTCCTCTACAGATAAGAATTACGTTACCCGAGCCAGAGCAGAAAAAAACGTACTGGGTGCGACAAATCGCGTTGTTCGGCGAACGGTAGGTGGTAGCTAAAAAAGCCCCGTCCCAAATTAGCTACTTTTGGGCAAAAGAAAGCCGGGCAGCTGCAAATGGTGCAACTGCCCGGCAAACGGATAAGGGTAGCTAAAAAAGCCCTGGCCCAAGCAAAGCTCTAGAGGAGGTTGAGGAGGAGCTGGGGAGCGTCACCCCAGAGCTTTTCGAGACGGTAGAAGTCGCGCGCCTCGGGAGTGAAGACGTGGACGACAACCGAACCGTAGTCCATGAGCATCCAGGTCTTCTGCTCGCGGCCCTCGATGGAGAACGGATGCTCGCCGCAAGCCTCGGCGACCTTCTCCTCGATCTCGTCGACGATAGAATCGACCTGGCGGTTGTTGGTACCGGTGGCAAGCACAAAGTAGTCGCATACGTCGGAAAGCTCGGTCAGGTCGAGCACCTGAACGTCCTCGCCCTTTTTGTCGTAGGCGGCCTGCGCGGCGGCGCGGGCGACATCCTCGGCGGCGACACCGCTCGCGGACAGCGAGGCGGCAGTGCGGTCGGACGTGGCGGCGAAGCTCTTGTGCTCCACATGTTCAAGAATCTGCTCGTCGGTCATGGTCTCGTCGGCCATGGAATACCTCTTTCTAGACAGCCCGAGCTAGCGCAGCTGGGCGTAATGGTTGTAAATCGAAATAGCCGTGGGATAAAGATAGCGCCCGGACTGGATCACATAGACCAAACCCTGCGCAAAACAGGAGAAGAACAACTCGTCGAGCGACGACTCCCCCACCATCTTGCGCAGCGCATGCGCATAGTCGCCGTGGCGGTTGGGCTCGATGGCATCGGCCACAAAGACCACCATATCGAGCGGCGTCATGTCGCAGGCACCCACGGTATGACGGTCGACAGCCTGGAAAACGGCCGGCGACAACTCGGGGAAAAGCTGCGGAAGCTCATAGGCGGCAACAGGACCATGCAAAAGCGGCGTCGCGGCGGAAGGAGAGCCGGCAATCTTAATGCCGTAATGCAGAGCGCGCGTAACCAGCTCGTCGTCGGAGAGCACTTTGTCCCAGTCGTGGATCAGACCGGCAGCAGCGGCATCAAAGCGGTCAACGCCGTAGACGTCGGCCAGATGAAGTGCGGTCTCGGCAACACCCAGCGAATGCACATAGCGCTTGCGCTTATCCTTCATGCGAACATCGAGCAGCTCTTGAATGCGCTTGAGCAGCGCGCGCTCATCGCCCTCAAACTGATCCTCTACCGACAACGTAGACCCCCATCACTCAAAATCTTCTTGGCCCAAATCGGCATATAGCCTGCGTTTGCGAATGTAGCCGAGCACGGACTCGCTCGTAAGATAGCGCACGCTCATGCCGCGGGCAACTCGCTTACGAATGTTCGTCGAGCTGATCGCCAGCGCCGGAATCTGAATATAGCGCACGTCGAACGGCAGCCCCGACTCTTTGATTCGGGCACGCGCCGTATCGATATCAAAGCCCGGTCGTGTCGCCGCAATAAAGGTAGCAAGCTCAGCGATTCGTTCGGCATCATGCCAGGTCACAATATCGATAATCGCGTCGGCGCCCGTAATAAAGTAGAGCTTTACCTGCGGCGGGTAAAAGTCGCGAAGGGCATGAAGCGTATCGGCCGTATAGGTTACGCCCGGGCGGTCGATCTCGAACCGGCTCGCCAAAAAGGCCGGGTTCGCAGCGGTGGCGAGGACCGTCATGGCATAACGGTCCTCGGCAGGCGTCACCGGCTTGTCAAGCTTAAAGGCAGGAGAGCCCGCCGGCATAAAGAGCACAGCGTCCAAGTCGAGCGACTCGCGCGCCTGCTCGGCGGTCACCAGGTGCCCGTAATGGATGGGATCAAAGGTGCCACCCATAATACCGAGCCTAAACTCCTGCCCGTCCTCTAGAGGAAGCTCGGGCAAACCGATTCCACCGCGCAGCGACATGGCTTACTCGCCCTCCGGTGTCTCGGTATCGTCCGCGGCATCCGCCGCATCGACAACCTCGACTCCCTCATCCGCAGCATCGGCCACGTCAATGGCTTCAACGGCAACGTCCTCGCCAGCATCCTCGAGCTCCTCGTACTCCGAGAAGTCCTCGGCGCCCTCAAAGTCAAAGGCGCGCTGGCAAATGCGGACCTCGTCGCCCGCACGGCAACCGGCCTTCTCGAGCGCGTCGTCAACACCCATACGCGCAAACTTATGCTGCAGGTAAATGACGGCTTCCTCGTTTTCCCAGTCGGTCTGGATGACCATACGCTCAATGGCACGACCGACCACGCGGAAGGCACCGGGCTCTTCCTGAACAATGCGGAAACGCTTCTCACGCTGCAGGCGACGGCGCTCCCACTCATCGTCGCGCAGAACGACCGGCTCATCCGAGACAGCCAACTCGGCGCGCAGCTTAGCCACCTGCTCGCCCACGGCAAGCATCAGCGTGTTGAGGCCGGCGCCCGTCACGGCAGACACGGCAAAGAACATATGTCCATCGTCGAGCGCTGCGCGCTTGAGGTCGGCAATCTTATCGGCCGTGCCCGGCGCGTCGCACTTGTTGGCAACAACGATCTGCGGACGCTCCGAAAGCTCGGCGCCATACTGCTCGAGCTCGCGGTTGATGATGCGATAATCCTCGACCGGATCGCGATCCTCAAAACCACCCGTCATGTCGACGACATGCATGATCAGAGCCGTACGCTCAATGTGGCGCAGGAACTGGTGACCCAGGCCCTTGCCCTCGCTCGCGCCCTCGATCAAACCGGGAACGTCGGCAACGACGTAAGAATATTCACCGGCACGCACCATGCCGAGATTCGGCACGAGCGTGGTAAACGGGTAGTCGGCGATCTTGGGGCGGGCGGCACTCATGCGCGCGATGAGAGATGACTTACCCACCGAGGGGAAGCCCACGAGCGCGGCATCGGCCATGAGCTTCATCTCGAGCTCAATCCAGTGCTCCTCGGCCGGCTCGCCCAGCTGGGCGAACGCGGGCGCGCGGCGCACCGACGTCACAAAGTGCGTATTGCCGAGACCACCGGCGCCACCAGGGGCCACGACAACGCGCTCGCCATCATGCACCAGATCGGCAATCTCGAACATCGGGGTCTGCGTCTCGGGGTCGAGCTCGCGCACCACGGTACCCATAGGGACCTTGAGAATCAGGTCCTCGCCGCTCTTGCCGTTACGACGGGCACCCTGCCCGTGCGTGCCGCGCTCGGCGCGAAAGTGATGCTTAAAGCGGTAATCGATCAGCGAAGACAGCTGAGCATCGGCCTGGATGACGACATTGCCGCCACGACCGCCGTCGCCGCCATCGGGGCCGCCCTTGGGGACAAATGCCTCGCGCCTAAACGACATGCATCCGGCTCCGCCGTCGCCGCCGCACACGTTAATGCGGCTGATATCGGTGAACTGTGACAACAGAATCGCCTCCTACAAAAAAGAGGGAGACCCTTGAATCCTAAAACTCAAGTGCCTCCCACATATGTGCTCTATGAAGGGTGAATTACGCGTTCGCGAGCGGGCGTACGCTGACCCTGTGCTTGATACCCTTGTGGAACTCAACGGTACCGTCGACCAGCGCGAACAGCGTGTCGTCCTTACCACGGCCAACGTTCTCACCCGGGTGGATGTGCGTGCCGTGCTGACGGACGAGAATCGTGCCCGTGGTTACCGTCTGGCCGGCATAGCGCTTCGTGCCAAGGCGCTGACCGCGGGAGTCACGGCCATTACGGGAGGAACCGAGTCCTTTTTTGTGTGCCATTGTGTATACCTACTCTTTCGTTACGAGTGTAATCTACTCGGCGACGGGAGCCTCGGCAACAGCCTCAGCCTCTGCCTTGACAGCCTTCTTGGCGCGGGAGGTAGCCTGAACCTTCACGATCTTCAGCTTGGTGAGCTGCTGACGGTGACCCTTCAGACGACGATAGCGCTTGCGCTTGTGGAACTTGAAGACCAGCTGCTTCTCGCCCTTGAACTGCTCAACGATCTGAGCGGTAACCTTGGCCTTGGCCAGCTTGTCGGGATCGGTGACGATCTTCTTACCATCGTTGAGGAAGATAACCGGCAGGGTGACCTTGTCGCCCTCATTGCCCTCGATCTTCTCGACGGTGATGACATCGTCGGTGGCGACCTTGTACTGCTTGCCGCCCGTGTTAACGATTGCGTACATGTTTACTTGCCCTTCATGCATCAGTTAGTGCAACAGCCGAATATAGTAGCAGGCGAAAATACCCCCGTCAACGAGTATGTGGAGCAAATCCACAAGTTCGCACAGGTATGGGGCTGACGAGTCGGCCCTCGTCGTCCTCGCATGCTTGATTCTGACGCTCGACATCGTAGGAGCAGATGGTCACGAGGTCTTGCATACCGGTGGAAACAATAGGTGCATCCACGCCCGGGGTCAAGCCCTGCAACAAAACATCAGCAGCAGAAAGCAAAATTTCCGGACGCATGGAGCCTTCGTTGTCGGCATGGGTGTCGAGCATGAGCACCAAATGGTCCGGGCGCTCCCCCGCCGTGAGCTCATAGCCCACGAGCGTGTGATCCAAATCCAAGCGCTTGCTCTTTTTGCCGCGCGCGTAGTCGATGCCATGGTCCGCGCGCAGTGTGTCGATCGCACGACGCACCTCATCGGCGCTTACGGGCGCCTCGGAATCCAAGTGCAGGTCGATGCGATACGACAGGCGCGTGAGCTGCGCCGTCAACGCCGGCGTGCGCACGTCGATGTACGCCGCCTCGATGGGCGCCAGATCGGCCGGAGACGCCGCAGCCAGGCGCCCAAACGCCTCGTCGAGCGCCACGAACTCGGTCATAAACAGGTCATACCACTCGCAGGTCGACGACGTGCCAACCGGTAGCGCCGAAGAGAAGCCCACGCGCATGTGCGGAGAGAAGCCCTGCGTGACGGCATAGGGAAGTCCCGCACGGCGCACGATGCGCTCAATGGTATGGATTACTTCGAGATGGCCCAGGTACTTAAGGCGATCGCGCTTGCCATAGCGAACACGAAGCCTAAAGAGCGAGGGGTTGTCGGTCAGGCGCTCACTCATGCGCGATCACCCATCAATACATTCTTGGCGTGGAGCGTGGGGCAGATCCCGCAGCCGGTGCACGACGTGCGGGTGCAGTCGGGAGTCGTGACACCCTCGAGCGAGCGACGGTACTCGCGCTCGAGGAAGCCGCGCGTGCAGCCGGGGCTCACATGCTCCCACGGCAGGCGCCAGTCCAACTCGTAGGGCAGGTGCACAAGCTCATTGAGGTCGATGCCGTTTTTGGCAGCAGCCTCCTTCCAGTTATCGAGCGAGAAATGCTCTACCCAGGCGTCAAAGCGGGAGCCCGAGCGCCAAGCATCGATGATGACGGGCGTCATGTCGCGACCGGCGCGGGACAGCGCGGCCTCGATGAGCGAAGTCTCGGCATCGTGGTAATGCACGCGGACGGCACGGTTGCGAACGCTCGTGACAAGCAGCTTCTGGCGACGTTTGACGTCGTCGTAGTCGAGCTGCGGGCACCACTGGAACGGCGTGGCAGCCTTGGGGATAAAGACCGAAACCGAGATGGACACCGAGATCGAGCCGCGACGAGCCTTGGGCACCACGGAACGACCGAGCTCCAGCACGTGATCGGCCAGATTGGCGATGGCCACGATGTCCTCGTCGCGCTCGCCGGGAAGGCCCATCATAAAGTAGAGCTTCATGCGGTTCCAGCCGGCCTCGAAGGCCGCCTTGGCCGCACGGTCCAGGTCCTCCTCGGTCACGTTCTTGTTAATGATGTCGCGCATGCGCTGGCTGCCGGCCTCGGGCGCGAACGTCAGTCCGCCCTTCTTTTCGCCGGCGACCGACTCGGCCATATCCACGCCAAACGAATCCAGGCGCTGCGACGGAATAGACACGCGAATACCCGTATCCTCCAGGCGGCGGTTGAGCCTGCCGAGCACGTCGCGAATGCAGGAGTGGTCGGTCGTGGAGAGCGAGGTCAGCGACACCTCGTCATAGCCGGTCTTTTCCAGACCCTGAATCACCGACGAGACGATCTGGTCGGCCGAGCGCTCGCGCACCGGGCGATACGTCATGCCGGCCTGGCAAAAACGACAGCCGCGGGCGCAGCCGCGCAGGATCTCGATAGACAGGCGGTCGTGAACCAGCTGCGCATAGGGCACGCACGACTGCGACAGCGGATTCGTGGCGCCGAAATCCTCGACGACGCGCTTGTAGACCACGGTCGGCGCATCCTTGCCCTCACGTGGCACGGTGTAGCCATGCGGCGAGCAGGGCTCGTCATGACGAACCTCATAGAGTGACGGCACGTAGTTGCCGGCAATGGATGCAAGCTGCTCAACAATCTGCGCGCGCGGGACTCCTTCGTCACGCAGGCGGCGATGCAGCTGGCAGGTCTCGAGCAGCGATTCCTCGCCCTCACCGATGAGGATGGCATCGAAGAAGGCCGCGTACGGCTCGGGGTTGTACACCGAGGGGCCGCCGGCGATGATGATGGGGTCGTCTTCACCTCGGTCGGCCGCTAACAGCGGAATGCCAGCGAGGTCGAGAGCCTCGAGGAAGTTCGTCACCGCCATCTCGTGCGGCACATGCAGGCCGACGATATCAAACGAAGCGACCGGCGCTGCACCCTCGAGCGACAGCAGCGGAATGCCCGCCTCGCGCATGGCGTCACCCATATCGGGCCACGGCACATAGCCGCGCTCGCAGGAGATGCCCTCGGCCTGGTTAAGGATGTTGTAGAGGATGGCGATGCCCTGGTTGGGCAGACCAACCTCGTACACATCCGGGTAGATCAGGCAGCAACGGTAGTCGGCATCGGCCTTGGAAAGCGTGCCCCACTCGTGATCGATATAGCGGCTCGGCTTCTCGACCTTGGCGAGCAACGGCTCAATTAAATGAAAACAATCTTGGTACGGAACGCGCAACGGAAAACCCCTAAGCAGCGAGATCTGATGCGTCCTGGTAGGACGCCATAGGACGGGTAGCGCCCGCGACCGTGGTCACAAGATCGCGAACGCGGGAAAACGTGGCAGTGACCACCTCATTGGCACGGCTGTAGTCGACATCGCGCTCGTAGAGCGAAACGAGCGCACGGCCCATGCCATAGGTGCCCGCGGCAGCAGTGAGCGCCTTGACGGCAAACCCTATATGCGGCGTCTGCTTGACGAGCGCGCGGGTGACCGCGCGGATCACAAGACCGCCGGCAAGCACGCCCGCGACCTCGTAGCCACGCTCGGGTTTAATGCCGCGTCCAAAGACGGCAGCGAGCTCAAAGAGCATGCCCACCTGCGCCAGCGCCATAACGGGATAATCGGCGCCCGGCAAAAACACCAGTGCACCGGTCGCCATATTGGTGAGCGCGCACGAGGTGATGATACGGTTGGCCGCCGCGATGCGCATGAAGGCAAAGTTCGCCGCAAAAGCCGTTTCCTTGTCGGTGCGATCGAGAATCCAGCGGGCAAGCGTCTCGAGCAGATACGTCTTATCGATTGCCGCTACCACGCCGAGCATGGGCGTGGACTCCTCGATAAACGGCACCTCCACAGCAGACTCGGCAAGCACGCACACGGGCGCGCCGGCGATCACGAGCTCCTGCACGGCACTCTCCAAGCGGTCGGAACCACACGAGAGCACCAGCACCACATCGGTATCGGTCTTTGGAGCAATTCGCTCCTCCCCCAGACGCTCGACGCGCACAATGCCCGAGGTCGTCTGCGGCACAAAGGCGTCACGCACCGTCTCGGCCAGAAAGCGCGAGGCGGACGAATCCAGATAGACCGAGACGCGCACCGGCGTATCGGAATCCTTCTTAACGGACGCGCCCATCTTAAAAGCGCGGGTCAGCTTATCTACGGGAATTTTCATAGCAAACCCCTCCAGCGGTTACGCGGCGCCCGAACGATGCCGCCATATGGATTGTACGATACCCACCGTCAGCAGCTGAATCATCATCGAAGACGAACCGAAGCTAATAAACGGTAGCGGAATACCGGTAATCGGCATCATGCCGATGCACATGCCGATGTTTTCGAAAGTCTGGAACGCCCACATGCCAACGATGCCCACACACGAAAGACGCAAAAACAGCGACTCGCACTTAAAGGCGACGCGAATCGTCGAAAAGATCAGCAGCACGTAGAGGCACAGGAGCAAAAAGGAACCGCAAAAGCCAAAGGTCTCGGACAGGAAGGCGAAGACGAAGTCGGTGTGGAACTCAGGCAGAAAGCCGCCGGCCGACTGCGTCGCATGCCCCAGGCCCTTACCAAAGAAGCCGCCCGAGCCAACGGCGATAAGCGACTGCTGCAGGTTGTAGGCATCGTCCGAATCGGCATTATCGGGGTCGATAAAGACCGTCAGACGGTTCATCTGATACTGCTTGATGAGCACATCGTGGCCGAGCAACGAATCAAAGACCGAATCAAGCGCCAGGACGAGGGCCACCAGGCCCACGAGCAGGGCCAGGGTCGACAGCACCCATTCGCGGCGTGCACCGCTCATGCAGATGACGATGGCGCCCGAAACCAGCACGACCAGGCCCGAGCCCAGGTCACCCATGGCAACGACGGCCAAAAACGGAATGGACAGCATGCCGCAGAGCTTGACGTAGTCGCGAACGGTATCGATGCGACCGTTATACTGCGAGCCAAGCGTAGCAATAAAGAAGATGGTGATGAGCTTGGCAAGCTCAACCGGCTGGAACGTCAAGCCGATACCGGGAATCTTGATCCAGCCCGTCATGCCCAGACCGCCCGTATAGGACAGACCCGGAATCTTGGGCGAGAAGATCACGATCAGGTCGATGACGAGCAACGCCGTCGAGAAATTGGAAATACCGCGCAGGTCGGTTCGCCAGACGAGCACCGCCAGCACCGCTCCGATGCCAATTCCCAGCAAATGGCGCGAGAACGAAGCATCGGCCTTAAACTGCGAAGCCGACCAGATAATGATGGCACCGTAGGCGACGAGCGCCACAGTAGCCACGAGCACACCGATATGCACCTTTTGGCGAAACGTGCCGCGCGAGGCCGAAAGTTGCTTGTTGACGCGGTCCAGGCTGCTGCGAGAGCCGGTCTTGGTTGAACGGAACAGATCCGCCGGAGAAAAATCCATCGCAACCTCCTATCGAACCGAAGAATCGCCCGAGGCCGAAGAGGTATCGGGCTCGTCATAAATCACGCCGAGCACGTCGCGCACGACATGCATCGCGGTATCTGAGCCACCGCCGCCCTGCTCCAGGACGGTAGCGATGACATACTTGGGATCATCGGCCGGTGCATAGGCGCAGAACCACGCGTATTCGTCCTCGCCACTTTTCTCGCCCGTGCCCGACTTGCCGTATACCTGCGGCGTCAGGGTGCCAAAGTGCGCCGCCAGGGACGTCGATGCCGTGTAAATCACGTCGTGCATGCCGTTGCGAACAAGAGCCAAATCCGAATCGCTGTTGATCTTGGCCTCCAGGCGCTTCTTCTTGCCCTTGCCATTGTACTTATAGGCATCGCCGTCGCCATCGCGCGACACGGCAGACAAAAATACGTGAGGCACGTACTGTTTGCCGCCGTTGGCAAGACCCATATAGGCGCACGCCATCTGCAGGGGCGTCACCAGGATGTCGCCCTGGCCGATAGCAATGTTGGTCATATCGCCGGCATTCCACTTGCGGTCCTCGGCAGAGGCGTCGGTGAAGTATGACTCTTTCCACTCGGCATCGGGAATACGACCCGCGCCCTCACTCGGCAGATCGATACCGCAGGTCTTGCCTAGGCCCCAGCGACGAAAGACCTCCTGCAGGCCCTCGGGATGTTGCTCGTCATAAAAGAACGCCTTACCCATGTCGTAGAAGACGGGGTCGCACGAGTTGGCGATACCCGACTGCAGCGTCATGGTGCCGTGGCCAGACGTCAGCCAGCAGCGCTTGCCCCAAGCCTTGCCCAGACCCGTCCAATAACCCGTGCAGTTGGTCGTCTGCCCCGACGTGTAGGTTCCAAACTCAAGACCGGCCAGTGCCGAGAGCGGCTTGATGGTCGAGGCCGACATGTACTGTCCGCTAATGGCGCGGTTGAGCAGCGGGTGCGAGCCCTTGTCATCATTGAGCTCGGTCCACACGTCATTTGAGACACCGCCGATAAAGACGGACGGATCGAACTTGGGCTCGCTCGCCATGCCCAGGATCTCGCCATTGTTGGGATCGAGACACACCACTGCGCCGTTGCCGGCATTGCTGTAGCCAGTGGTCTTGGCAAGCTCGATAGCGCTCGCCAGCGCCGTCTCACAGGCCTGCTGAATCTTAAGGTCGAGCGTGAGCTTAATGTCGGAGCCGGCCTTCGCGGGCACGGCGCCGGCCTGACCGGTCACATTGCCCGAGGCATCGACCTTGACGGTCTGCTCGCCACGAATACCCTGCAGCAGGTTTTCGTAGTAGCTCTCAACGCCCGCCTGGCCCACGATATCGCCCGACTGGTACGCAATCTTGCCAGCAGAAGCATCATCATCGCCAGAGGTTTTCTTATTCTGGGCCTCGAGCTGCTCGGAGGTAATGGTGCCGGTATAGCCCAAGATATGGCATGCCGTCTCGCCATATGGATACTGGCGCTCGGTACGCTCGGCAATCTTGACGCCCGGGAACTCGCCGGCGTGTTCCTTGATATAGGCAACCGTGGAGCGACGGACGTCCGTCGCGATGGTATGCAGGCTCTGAGCGCCCTCTGTATTGTCCTGAATATTGCGAAGGACCGCCACGTAAGGCATTCCAAGCACGTTGGCAAGATGGCGAACCAGAACCTCATCCTCGGCAAGGTCGCGGTAGGCCACGACAGCAAGTGAGGGACGGTTCTGGACAAGCGCCACGCCATTGCGGTCGAGGATGCGGCCGCGTACAGCGGGAGTGGTAACGGTGCGAGTCTGATTACTATTGGCCTGCTTCTCGTAATAGTCCGACGAGACCATCTGCATGCCCCACAGCTTGACGGCGAGCGCCGCAAACATCGCGCCCACACCCGTGGTGAGGATGGAAAAGCGGCCCTTAAAGGCGGTCGCCGCGGTATTGCCCTCGCCCTCGGTGGCGCGTGGGGCCGTTCCATGCTGCGTATCGTAGGTAAAACGGGAATCGCCACGACGCATGATGACCAGCGCGACCACGATGGCCACAACCAGCACGATACCAGCGATAATAACCGTCAACTGGGAAGACATCTACGGGCCTCCCCTATTTGAGCTTGCGGGTCTTGGGCTTAAAGCGCATACCCGTCTGGCGTCCGCCACGTGCGGAGAATCCATAGCCGGACTGCGGCACGACGCCGGACATCAAAAACGGAATGGCAACCAGACCCGTCAGGATCGAGGACGGCAGCGCATGGCCGAAGATCGCCACGACAAAGCTCGTCTCCAAACCCATAAACAGCAAGATGATGCTGTAGATCACATTAATGACGAGCGCAAAGGCGCCCACAGTGACGCCGCGCGCACTCGGGGTACCGCCCGTCTGACCGACGGCGCTGTGCACCAGGGCAAAAGAACCCACGGTCAGCAGGAGCGACATAACGCCCACCGGCACGGCAACGGACAGGTCATAGAACAAGCCGCTGCAAAAACCGCACACGACGGCACGGGTCGGGTCGCCCGAGAACACGCTTAGGCACACCAGGATAATCATGAAGTTGACGCGACCGCCCGCAATGGAGATCTGCGGTGCCAGGCCTGCCTGCAGCAGCACGCACACGATGGCGGCGATTACAAACGTGCGGGAGCTCATCCCCTGCTCGTGTAGGTCCATGGACATGCCCCCTATTCGCTCGAGCCGGAATCGGTCGTCTCGGACGTGTCGGAACTGTCATCCGAGCTCTCGTCCTTCGTCTTGGTCGCAGCATCGCGCGACGTTCCCTGCGGCGTGCTGTTGGCCGTGCTCACGTCCTCATCCGAGGCCGACTGTTCGTCGGTCAGCGAGGTGATGACCAGCACTTCCTCGTTGTTCTCGGCCGTGGTCTGAGCGCGCACCACAATGGTGTAGTACACGTCGTTTGCCGATTTCTCAACCGACGAGACGGTGCCAAGCGGTAGACCCTTGGGGAACACACCGCCAATGCCCGAGGTCACGATGATGTCGCCAACCTTAACATCGGAGTCGACGCTCACGTACTCAAGACGCAGCGTGCCGTCAGCCTGACCCTGCAGCATACCCTGGGCGCGCGTGTCCTGCACCATGGCGGACACGCCCGAGTTCTCGTCGCCAATCAGGCGCACGGTAGAGGTCTTGGCCGATACCTCGATAATCTGGCCGATAACACCGGCCGAACTCGTTACGGGCATGTTGATGGTAAGCCCGTCGGCAGAACCCTTATCGATCGTGACGGTCGAGGTCCAGGCATCGCCCGAGGCACCGACGATACGAGCTGCGGTCGATTTAAGGTTGTAGGTCGACTGCAGGCCGACCAGCCCCTCCAGACGCTCAGCGGTCTTTTGAGCCTCGGAGAGCTCAGCAACCTTAGAGGTCAGTTCCTCGTTTTGCTTCTTAAGCTCATCAAGCGTGTCCTGCGACGCCGTAAGGTTAGAGAACACGTTGCCGATCGCATTGAAGGGAGCCGCCACAGCCGAACCCACAAAGCGCACCGGCGAGGTAATCGTCGTTACGCCCGAACGCACGGCATGAATCGGTCCTGCCTCGCCCTCGCGGATGTAAAACGTGAGCAGCAACACCGAAATCAGGCTGAAAACAATCAACGGGCGCATACCCGTTGATTGTCGCTTGGTATTCAGATTTGTGGAGAAACCCGAAGATCGTGCCAAATGGAATCCACCTTTTGGAAATTAAGCATTGGTCTGGACGAAGCCGCCATCAAACGCATTGGCCTCGAGCACGCGGGCACAGCCGTTAACGACGTTATCGAGCGCCGTGGGGCTGACGTTGACCGAAACGCCGGTCTCATCGCGCAGGCGCACGTCGAGACCGCGCAGCAGCGCGCCGCCACCGGTCAGCAATATGCCATAGTACATAAGGTCCGAGGCAAGATCGGGCGGCGTGGCATCGAGTGCGTCCTTGACGGCCTTAGCCATCTCGTCGAGCGGCTTGTTGAGCGCGCGACGAATCTCCTCGCTCTCGATGCGCACGGTCTTGGGCAGACCGGTAATCACGTCGCGGCCGTTGACCTCGACGTCGAGCTCGTCCTTGAGCGGCACGGCAGAGCCGACCTTGATCTTGATGTCCTCTGCCGTACGCTCGCCGATGGCCAGGTTGTAGGCATCACGAACGTGCGTGAGGATAGCCTGATCGAATTCGTCACCGGCAATACGGATGGACTGCGAGACGACGATACCGCCCATGGCGATAACAGCGACCTCGGTGGTACCGCCGCCGATGTCGATGACCATGGAGCCGGTAGGTTCCTCGACGGGCAGATCGGCGCCGATAGCGGCAGCCATGGGCTCCTCGATCAGGTAGGCCTGGCGAGCGCCGGCCTGGATCGTGGCCTCAAAGACAGCACGCTTCTCGACCGACGTGACGCCGGAGGGAACGCAGACGACAACGCGCGGACGCGGGGTCCACGGATAGCGCTTCTCGGACGCCTTGTCGATAAAGTAGCGAAGCATAGCCTCGGTAACATCGAAGTCGGCGATGACGCCGTCCTTCAGGGGACGAACAGCCACGATGTTGCCGGGCGTACGGCCGAGCATGCGCTTTGCCTCGATACCGACCGCCAAGATGCGCTCGTCGTTCTTGTCGATGGCGACAACAGAGGGCTCGCGAATGACGATACCCTTGCCGCGCACGGAGACAAGCGTATTTGCGGTGCCGAGGTCGATCGCAAGATCGCCCGCATAGCTACCGAAGAACATATCCATCAAAGAAAACAACGCAACTCCTGATGTGTTGGATGATTGCTGGAAAACTACTAGCTCATCATACTAGCGCAAGCCCGGCACCTCACTTGCGGTGAAGCGCCGGGCAAAGCTAAATCCCATAAGGTCACTACTGGTTGTCAGCAGCCGAGAAATCCATATCGAGCGAGGAAACGGCCCAGCCGATATGGTTGTCGGAGCGCACGAATTTGACGGTGTACTCCTGCTCGCCGCCCTTGGACAGCGATGCCTTCACCTTAGCGGTCGTCTCGGTCATGGACTGATCCATGCCCTCGACGGACACGGTGGCGCCCTGCGGAATCGAGGAGATGATCATCGACTTGGCGTCCTCGGACAGGCTCGAGGCCAGGCAAGACTCGGCCTTTGCGGTGTCACCGTCGCCGGCAGCCTGGAACAGATCGGTGATAACCGACTCCTGCGAGGGGAAGCCAAAGCCGCGCGTGTAGGCAAAGCCCAGACCGCCCGCAGCAATCAAAATGAGCAGAAGCAGCACGATGAAGACTTTGAGACCCGTGTGGCGATGGCGACGACGGACCTTGGCCTGCTTACGATCCTGACGGTCCTGCTGGACCATCTCGGACTCGGACAGCGTAAAGAAGCCGGTGTCCGAGGGATCGGGCATAAACTGACCGGTCGCGCCCGTAGGATCGAGCGGATCGACGGCAGGAGCGTCCATCGCGGGCGCCGGAGCCGTGGCCATAGCCGTCTGGGCAGACAGCGCGGCAAGCGAATCGTGCACGCGGGCAAGCTCATCGGCCTGCTCGGAGGTGAGCTGGTAGATGCCATCGGCAGTAGCGGCGTTAAAGGCGTCGAGTGCGTCGGAGGGTCGGCCGGCGGCAGAAAGCGCCTGACCCATGCCGGCGTTGAGCGCACGCGTGTCGTCACGGGGACCGGCAAAGTCGATAGCCGTGCGGTAGGTCTCCACGGCATCCGCCGGACGGCCGAGCTTAATGAAGCAACGTCCAAGCTCGCCGAGTGCGGCGGCAGGAGCCGGATTGGCGCCGTCGATGGCAGCCTGACGGAAGGCAGTACCCGCGTTGGCATAGTCGCCCGACTGGAACAGCGCATTGCCCAGGCCCAGATAGGCCTTGAACGGCGTGGCATAGGAAGCATCCTGCGTAGCGGCAGAGAACGCCTGGGCGGCCGTCGTGTAGTCGCCCACGGCGGCGAGCGCCTTGCCGCGGTTGGTGAGCAGCGCGCCGCGCTTGCCGTAGGTGCCGTCGTTGAGGGCGGCAGCATAAGCCTCGGCGGCCTCGGCATACATGCCCAGGTGCATCAAGGCGTTGCCACGAAGGTGATCGGCCTCGCCCATAATCTCATCGGGAGTCTTTGCCGCCCCAAGCATCTGGGCTGCAGCGGAAAAATCACCCGCGCGGTAAGCGGCGCGGCCCTGTTGGATCAGCTGGCTATTCAAGGAAGTCCCCTTTACTCGTGAACGATCTCGACATGGACGATCTCGTCGCCGGCACGCAGCTGCGAAATCACATCGAGACCCTCGACCGTGGTACCAAAGACGGTGTAACCGGAATCGAGGTTATGCTGGGCGCCCAGGCAGAAGTAGAACTGCGAACCCGCGGAATCGGGGTCCATGGAGCGTGCCATGGCAAGGGCACCATCGACATGGCTGTTGCGCGGATTGGTGGCAAACTCGCCCTTGATGCAGTAGCCGGGGCCACCGGTACCGGGCATGCCGTCGGGGCCCTCAAGACCAGCGGCGACGTCGGCGCCGGACATATCGCGGGTATTGGGGTCGCCGCCCTGGATGACAAAACCGGGCACATAGCGATGGAACTTAAGGCCATCATAGAAGCCCATCGTAGAAAGCTCGCAGAAGTTCGCGACATGAATGGGAGCGCCCTCGCCGTCAAACTTGACCTTGATGGTACCCTTCGACGTCTCGATAACGGCGCACTCGTCGCCGGCAAGCTGATACTCGGGCGTGTAGAGCTCTTTCTTAAAACCAAACATGTGGTTCCTTCCTCGTGCGTTTAAAGCATATTTGTACGAATTGTAGCAATAAGCATGCGCTTACATCAATTGCGCACGTAGGTTATGCCGACTATGGCGAACTAATTTTAGGAACGCTGCTGCGGCTTCCAGGAGCCTACGTTGGCGTCGTACTGATTAAGCGCGCTGTTGCCACTCTGAGCGATGGGCGCCAGGATCTCGCTTTGGTGAGAACTCATCGACTCGCCATCGGGAATGGCCAGCGAGATGTCCCAACTCTGGCAGATCACGTCGACGCGCTCATACATCCACTCGGCAAGCTGCTTTAAGTGGGCGATGTCGTCCGCATAGACCGTATCGTCCTGATACTTAAGGTTGTTGAGCTCATCTTGCGTCTTTTTGATCTGGTCGCGCAGGGCGTAGGCACTCTGCGACAGCTCCTGACGGGTGGACAGCGGCGTTCGGAGATAACCGTTGTTAAAGGAATCGATGACCTCGCCGATCTGGTCCTCGTCACCGTAGGACACGATGGTCTGATACAGACCGTCGAGCCTGGTATAGAGCTGATCATCGGTCAGCACGGTTTCTTCCTGGACCACCTCGGCAGAATCGTCTTGCTTGGTATCGTCCTCAGTCGCCTCGCCCTTTTGGCGCGTGGGGAAGGTCGTCTGCGCAGCCTGGCCAAACTGGTCGTAGAAGGCAGGCATGAAACCCATGGGATCGGCCGTCACGAACCAATAGGCACCGCCGCAAACGACGGCAAGGACCGCGATGACGATGAGCGGCTTGGGGATATGACGCTTGTGCTTGTGATAGGCGTCCTCGTCGGGATGCACCTTGCGCTTAGGTTTTTGAGCATCGTCATGCAGGGAAACGGGCGTGGGAATATCGACCTTGGGGATACCGAAATCCTTATCGAAAGCCGGCAGCACGCAGGTCTCGTTAGGATCGGCGGCGTCCGAAAGAACCGCGGCAGCCGAGGCGGGCGCATGAGGCACCTCGGTATCGATCTGCTCTTGCGTTAGGCGCGGAAAGCCCGCCGTGCGGCCCGCTGCCAGGTCGGATGCGGCCGCGTCCTCGGAGAGGATGCCCGGAGCGGGGCGTCCGCATTTGGGGCACGTACGATCATGCGGAGAAAGACGGGCACCGCAGCCCTCGCAGAACACGAACTCGGTGTGCTCGGGGCCATCGCCCGGACCCACATAGGCGTTGCAGTAAGGGCAGAACGAGGCGCCGTCCTCGATAGTCTTAAGGCAATGCGGGCAGATCACGGCATCCTCTTTTCGAAGCAATTCAAACAATCGAGGTTAGAGCATAGCATCGCCACGGCCCCACAGGAACAAGGCACCAATTCAACATCGCCAGGGCGCGTAGCTACTTCTTCTTTTTGCTTGGCATCGAGACTTTGATGCCTTGGGCGGACTTGGTCACGCGAGAGCGCTTGGCTCCGGTACTCTTCTTTTTCTTGGGCTGGGCCTGGGCCACGCCCTCGAGTGCGCGGGCCTCGGCCTCGCGAGCGGTGCGATCTTCGCGGCGCTGTGCCATGTCGGCGGCAACGCGCTTGGCAAAACGTTCGGCCGTCGATCCCGTCGAGCTCACCTTGCCGCCACCGCGGCCCAGGCGGACGCGCACACCGCGGCCAAAACCAGTTGCGGCATGACGACGACGCGGCTTGAGCGAATCCATCATCGTGGCGAGCTTAAAGAACACCGAGCAGGTAAAGACCACGATGACAGCCAAGATAACCATCTGGCCCATCGACAGGTTGGCAATAGACAGCAGCTCCGGGAATCCGATAACGCCCACCAAGATGCCGGCGACTACAAACACAAAGAGCACCACACGTAAGGGCGTGAGAGGCTGTGAGATGCGCCAGATCAGGCTGACGCTCGCCGCGCACGACGTAAGCAGGCACATCGTAGACAGCGTGAGCTGGCTAAAGCCAAACACGCGCGCCACAAAGATATCGAGCGCCGCAGCCAAAATGACCGCAATCGACGCCGGCAGTGCCCGCTTGAGTACGTTCGTCAAAAACGCACCCTTCACGCGAGCATTGTTGGGCTCCAGGCCCAACACAAAGCCCGGCGCGCCGATGCAGAAGAAGTTAATGAGTGTCATCTGGATGGGCTCGAAGGGGTACGGCGGCAGCGCGATGCACAGCGCCGCCAGGCCCATCGAGAACAGCGTCTTGGTCAGGAACAGCGACGCCGAGCGCTGCAGGTTGTTGATGGAGCGACGGCCCTCGGCCACCACGGCGGGCATCGAGGCAAAGTCGTTGTCGACGAGTACGATCTCGGCCACGTTACGCGCGGCATCGGAGCCGGCCGCCATGGCCACGGAGCAGTCGGCCTCCTTGAGCGCCAGCACGTCGTTGACGCCGTCGCCCGTCATGGCCACGGTGTGCTCGCGGCGCTTGAGCGCCTGCACGATCTCGCGCTTCTGCTGCGGGGTCACACGACCAAAGACATGGTAGCGGTCCACTGCGGCATCGAGCTTGGCCGGCGTATCGAGCGTCGTGGCGTCCACATAAGCGTCCGCCCCCGGCACGCCCACCACGCGTGCGATCGACGACACCGTACGCGGGTCGTCGCCACTGATCACGTTGAGGGTCACGCCCTGTTCGTTAAAGTAGCCGATGGTCTCGGCCGCCGAGGTACGAATCTCGTCGCGGATGGTCACAAAGCCCACGGGCTCGGCCTCGCCCACCATATCGCCATCGGGCGTAAAGCCGTCCACGCGCGCCACCACGAGCACGCGGCAGGTATCGGCAAGCTCGGCGACACGGTTCTCGACCTGCGAAAACACACGATCAGAGAGCACAAACTGCGCCGCACCCATCACATAGGAGCCCTGCGCAAACGACGCGCCGCTCCACTTTTTGGAGGACGAGAACGGAATGACCGACAGCGGCTCAGACACCTCGACCGGGCGATCAGCATAATAGTTGAGCAGCGCCTGGCAGGTCTCGTTGGCATCGGCCGAAGTCGCACGCGCCACGTTAGCCAGCGCAAAATCGAGCACTGTGGTATCGACGGGAACAGCCGCCTCGTCCGAGTCCACGCCAAAGCCAACACCCTCAACAGGCAGCGGGTAGGTGCTCTCGACCTCCATACGACCCGAGGTAATGGTGCCCGTCTTGTCCAGGCACAGCACGTCGACGCGAGCGAGCGTCTCGATGCAGTAGAGCTGCTGTGCCAGCACCTTGCGGCGAGCCAGGCGCACCGTGGCGATAGCGAGCACCGACGAGGTCAGCAGCACCAGGCCTTGCGGGATCATGCCCAGCAGGGCGCCCACCGTGGACAGCAGCGCCGACGAAGGCACATGACCAGTCAACAGCTCGGAGAAGCACCACGAAAGCGCGCTATCGCCCGGGGTTCCCGCGGCATCCCACAGCTCGCTCACACTTGAGGCAAACAACGCCAAACCGAGCGGGATCATGATGATGCTCGCAAAGCGCACGATGGCGTTAAGCGCGTTCATGATCTCGGAATTAACCTTTTTGACGTACTTGGCCTCGTTATTAATTTTGGCCACGTAGTTGTCGGCGCCGACATGGATCACGCGGGCGCGCAGCAGGCCCGAGTCGATAAAGCTGCCGCTCATGAGCTCGGAACCGGGCTGTTTCTTAATAAGGTCGCTCTCGCCCGTCAGCAGGCTCTCGTTCACGAGCGCCTCGCCCGATACCACCACGGCGTCGGCCGGAATCTGGTCACCGCGCCCCAGGCGAATAATGTCGTCAAGCACGATCTGGTCCAGGTCGAGCTCCACCTCGGCACCGTCGCGCACCGCGATGGCCTTCTTAGAGGTCAGCAGCGTGAGCTTATCGACCATCTTCTTGGAACGCATGGATTGAATGACGCCAATGGCGGTATTGAGGAACACCACGAACAGGAACGTCAGATTCTTAAACGAACCGGTCAAAATGACCAGGAACGCTAAGATCACGTTGATCAAATTGAACAACGTGCAGAGGTTCTCGATGATGAGCTCTTTGACCGACTTGGTCTTGAGCTCCATGTTGCGGTTGATCTTACCGGCGGCGATGCGCTCCTCGACCTCGGCGGTCGAGAGTCCGCGCTCGATATCCGTTGCTGCCATACCACGTCCCATCACGTCACGTCGGTATAAGAAAAACCGCCCGGACCATGCGAGGTTCGGACGGCCTTGCGTTCGATGGTGCCCCATGTTGGATTCGAACCAACGGCCTTCTGCTCCGGAGGCAGACGCTCTAATCCCCTGAGCTAATAGGGCGAACGGTAGGCATTATACCCAAGTGCGCCACGGGCTAACAAAATAATAGAAAAAGCTTTGCAATTCCGAGGAAGACGCGGCGCAACGGCCCACTTTAGAAGGCAAAAGCGAGTCAGATAGTATAAACTCTCATGCACCATATATACACGGCTCGCAATGCGGGCCGTTTTTGCAAAAGTTATCCATCGAGGTGAGAGGCACACCATGATTGCAATTCTAAAGCAAAGCGCCAGCGACGAGGCCGTAAGCCATATCGTCAGCTGGATTGAGAAAAAGGGTCTGAAGACCGATGTCTCGCGCGGCGAGAACGAGACGATCATCGGCCTGGTGGGCGATACGACCAAGATCGACCCGTTCCTGCTCGAGTCTATGGATGTCGTCGAGCGCGTGCAGCGCGTCTCCGAGCCTTTTAAGCGTGCCAACCGCAAATTCCACCCCGAGGATTCCGTCATCGACTGCGGCCACGGCGTCAAGATCGGCGGCGACCAGTTCCAGGTCATCGCCGGCCCGTGCTCCGTCGAGGGCGAGAACCTCATCCGCATCGCACGCCGCGTGAAGGCCGCCGGCGCCACGATGCTGCGCGGCGGTGCCTACAAGCCCCGCACCTCCCCCTACGCCTACCAGGGCATGGGCCCCGCCGGCCTCGACCTGCTGTGCGAGGCGTCTGCCGAGCTCGACATGCCGATCGTCACCGAGATCATGGACCCACGCGACGTACAGGTCTTCTTGGACAAGAAGATTGACGTCATGCAGATCGGCGCCCGCAACGCCCAGAATTTCCCCCTGCTCAAGGAGGTCGGCAAGACCCAGACTCCGATCTTGCTTAAGCGCGGCATGTCCGGCACGATCGACGAGCTGCTCATGGCCGCCGAGTACATCATGAGCGAGGGCAACGACAACGTCATCCTGTGCGAGCGCGGTATCCGCACCTTCGAGACCCGCACCCGCAACACCTTCGACCTCAACGCCGTGCCGGTGCTGCACCACCTGTCGCACCTGCCCGTCGTCGCCGACCCCAGCCACGCCACCGGCTACACCCGCTACGTTGAGCCCATGGCGCTCGCCGCGACTGCCTGCGGTGCCAACGGCCTGGAGATCGAGGTCCACGACGAGCCGAGCCGCGCCTGGTCCGACGGCGCCCAGGCCCTCACCCCCGATCAGTTCGACGACACCATGCGCCGCATCCGAGCCATCCGCGAAGTTGTCTGCCAAGAGACCATGGAGTAGCCCATGGGTACGGTGAGAAACGCGCGCGTTAACCAGGGCGGCCCCAAGTGCGCCGGTATCGTCGGCCTGGGCCTCATCGGCGGTAGCTTTGCCCGCGGCTATGCACAGGCGGGCGTTCGCGTGCTGGCCTGGGACCCCGATGACGATGTCATGACGGCCGCCAGCATGGGCACTGTCGCCGGAGAGCTCAACGACAAGACACTCGGCGAATGCGACATCATCGTCCTGGCCTGCTATCCCGAGGCATGCATCGAGTGGCTCGAGGCGCACGCCCAGGCGCTCGCCGACGCCACCGACACCGACGCCATCATGGGCCCCGTGGTGATCGACACGGTGGGCGTCAAAGGCATCGTGTGCGAGCGCGCCTTTGAGCTTGCCCGCGAGAACGGCTTTTACTTTGTGGGCGCGCACCCCATGGCGGGCACGCAGTACTCGGGCTATGCGCACTCCCGCGCCGACCTGTTCCAGGGCGCGCCGCTCGTGCTCGTGCCGCCCGCGGTGGACGATGCACTCAAACTGGAGCTTTTGGGCCAGGTGCGCGAGATGGTGCGCCCCTTGGGCTTTGGCAAGTTCAGCGTGACCAGCGCCGCCGAGCACGACCGCGTCATCGCCTTCACGAGCCAGCTTGCGCACGTGGTGTCCAACGCCTACGTAAAGAGCCCGACCGCCCAGGTTCACCACGGCTTTTCGGCCGGTAGCTACCGCGATCTCACCCGCGTGGCGCACCTCAACCCGCAAATGTGGTCCGAGCTCATGATCGACGACGCCGACGCGCTCGCCTTCGAGATCGACCATCTAATCGAGTCGCTTGGCGCCTACAGCCGTGCGCTCAAGGACCGCGACCAGCGCTATCTGGAGAATCTCCTTGCCGAGGGCGACCGCATTAAGCGCGCGCTCGACGACGAGACCTCCCACTAGACCACCTATCACGCCAGGTCGAAAGGACCGAAGCTTATGGCGATTACCATCGATATCGACACTGCACGCCCCTACCAGGTGCATGTTGGCACGTTTTTGCTGGAGCAGGCGGGACCGCTCGTGCGCGCCACTGCCGGCGGTACCAAGGCCGTCATAGTGACGGACACCAACGTGGGCCCGCTCTACCAGATGCCCGTTAAGCAGAGCCTGGAGGCGTCAGGCTACGAGGTGAGCATCTGCACCTTCGAGGCCGGCGAGGCCCATAAGCGCGCCGAAACCTATATTGCCATTTTGGAGTTTGTGGCCGAGCACGAGCTTTCGCGCTCCGACGTGATCGTGGCACTCGGCGGCGGCGTCGTGGGCGACGTGGCGGGCTTTGTGGCCGCCACCTACATGCGCGGCTGCAAGTTTGTGCAGATCCCGACGAGTCTGCTCGCCATGGTGGATTCGTCGGTGGGCGGCAAGACCGCCATCGACCTGGCTGCCGGCAAGAACTTGGCCGGCGCCTTTTGGCAGCCGAGCGTGGTTATCGCCGACGTGGGGTGCCTGGCCACCCTCACGCCCGAGCAGTTCGCCGACGGCTGCGGCGAGGTTGTGAAACACGCCGTGATCGCCGACCCGGAGCTTTTCGCCGAACTGGAGAAGACCCCGCTTACGCTTGAGCTACTCAACCGCGATGTGGCCCGCGTAGCGCTCATCATCGCCCGCAATATCGACATCAAGCGCGCCGTGGTCGTCGCCGACGAGCGCGAGACCAACCAGCGCAAGCTCCTCAACTTTGGACACAGCGCCGGACACGCCGTCGAGGCCTGCGAGCACTTTGAGCTCGGACACGGCAGCTGCGTGTCGATCGGCATGGGCATCATCACGCGCGCCGCGGCTCTGCACGGCGTCTGCGATGCTGCACTGCCCGGTCGTATTGAGGAACTCTGCGCCCGCCATGGCCTCAAGACCCGCTGCGACCTAGATGCCGATGCCGTTTTTACCGAGGCGCTCCACGACAAGAAGCGCGCGGGCGACACCATCGACCTGGTGATTCCGCACGGCATTGGCCGCTGCAGCATCGACCGCACGCCGCTTTCCACTTTCCACGAACTCATTGCCGAAGGCCTCGGCCAGAAGGGAGACGCATCCGCATGCTAGCCCGCATCACCCCGTCCCCGCTTAAGGGCACCGTTCCCGCCATCGCGTCCAAGTCGATGGCGCATCGCCTGATCATCTGCGCTGCGCTTGCCAACGGCGAGACGCACGTCACCTGCAACACCACCTGCGCCGACATCGAGGCCACGGTGCGTTGCCTCACGGCGCTCGGCGCCCGCATCGAGACCGCCGAGGACGGCTTCCAGGTCCACCCCACCATGAAGAGTGTTGAGTTTGGCCTGCTCAAGGCCCTTGCCGGCGGCACGCTCGACTGCGGCGAAAGCGGCTCCACGCTCCGCTTTATGTTGCCCGTCGCCTGCGCGCTGGGCGCAGAGGCCACGTTTGTGGGTCAGGGACGCTTGGGCGCCCGCCCGCTGTCCCCGCTCTCGGACGAGATCATCGCCGCCGGCTGCGACCTACAGGGTCTGGGCGGTTTTCCGCTCAAGACGAGCGGCCGCATGCGCCCGGGCACCTTTGTGCTGCCGGGCAACGTGAGCTCGCAGTACATCTCGGGCCTGCTATTGGCAGCCCCGTTGCTCGCCCAGCCCTCCTGCGTGCAGGTGACCGGCCTCATTGAGAGCCGCCCCTACATCAACCTGACGATCCAGGCCATGAAGGCCTTTGGCGTCGAGGTCAACGTCGAGCGTATTCCCGCCAAGGACGGCAAGCCCGAGGTCACAAACTTCCGCGTGAGCAGTGGCTCGTACCGCACGCCCGGCAACGTGGCCGTCGAGGGCGACTGGTCCAACGCTGCCTTTTGGCTGTGTGCCGGCGCCATCGGCACCGACCCCATCACCGTCGAGGGTGTGTCCCTGAGCTCCGCGCAGGGCGACCGCAACGTGCTCGCCGCGCTTTCGCGCTTTGGCGCCCGCATCGTGCGCTCCACCAACGCCGCCACCGTGCAGTCCGACAAGCTCGCCGGCTTTGAGATGAGTGCCCACGACATTCCCGACCTTGTGCCCGTTATCTCGGCCGTGGCCTCGCTGGCACAGGGCCGCACCTTTATCCGCGATTGCGCCCGTCTGCGTATCAAGGAATCCGACCGCCTGGTCACCACCACCCGCGAGCTCTCCGCGCTGGGCGCGCAGGTGCGCATTGCCGGCGATGACCTCATCATCAAGGGTGTCGATGCCTTCTCCGGCGGCGAGGTCGATTCGCACAACGACCACCGCATCGCCATGATGGCTGCCATCGCTGCGAGCCGCGCCACCGGCGAGGTCGTGATCCACGGCGCCGAGGCCGTCAACAAGTCCTATCCCGATTTCTTCGACCACTACCGCCTGCTTGGCGGCAAGGTCACACTCGAGGAGGAATAGCATGTCCTCGACCTTTGGCAACGTCTTGCACTTAAGCATCTTCGGCCAGTCGCACTCCCCCGCTATCGGCTGCTCGCTCGATGGCATCCCGGCAGGCATCGCCGTGGACCAGGAGAAGCTGCAGGCCTTCCTCGTCCGTCGCGCCCCCGGTCGCGCCGAGACCGCGACCAAACGCCGCGAGGCCGACGCCGCCCACATCATCGCCGGTGTTGTCGATGGACATACCACCGGCGCGCCCATCGCCGCGATTATCGAGAACACCAACACGCGCTCCAAGGATTACTCCGAGCTGCGCCGCCAACCCCGTCCCGGACATGCGGACTTCCCTGCGCGCGTGAAGTATCACAACATGCACGATGTCGCTGGTGGCGGGCATTTTTCCGGCCGCCTAACGGCCCCCTTATGCATCGCCGGCGGCATTGCGCTGCAGGCACTCGAGGCCCGCGGCATTCAGGTGATGGCGCACGTCGCGCAGATCGGCGGCATCTCCGACCTGCCGATGGACGATATGGTCTATCGCGAGGCCGACCGCAAGGCGATCCTTACGAATGATCTGCCGTGCATTGACGCCGCCGCAGCCGGCCGCATGCGCGAGGAGATCCTAGCCGCGCGCGACGAACTCGACAGCATCGGCGGCATCGTGGAGTGCGGCATTTACGGGCTTCCCGCGGGCATCGGCGACCCCATGTTTGACGGCATCGAGAACCGCATCGCGCAAATCGCGTTTGGCATTCCCGCTGTAAAGGGCGTGGAGTTTGGCATGGGCTTTGCCGTGGCCGCCATGCGCGGCAGCGAGAACAACGATCCGTATCGCATCGATGCCGAGACCGAAAAGATCGAGGTCGAGTCCAATAACGCCGGCGGCATTCTGGGCGGCATCTCCACCGGCGCGCCCGTCATGTGGCGCATGGCCGTAAAGCCGACGCCCTCCATTGGCCGCGAGCAGCAGACCGTAGACATGGACGCCATGGAAAATGCCGAGCTCTCGGTCCACGGCCGCCACGACCCCTGTATCGTCCCCCGAGCTGTCCCCGTTGCCGAAGCAGCCGCGGCGCTCGCCATCTGGGACGCCCTCCTCGAGGACGCAGGCCAGCTTTAGTCCACCCACCCCAAGGGTAGTTAATTTGGGACGGGGCTATTTTAGCTACCCCCATATGCCAGTTGATATTTGCCTTGGCACCCATCGATTCGACGACAGTCAAAGGGTAGCTAAAAAAGCCCCGTCCCAAATTAACTACCCCAGGCAACCATTCACGAAAGGGGTCTAGATGGACCTTGCCGATATTCGCCAGACCATCGATGGCATCGACACCACGCTCCTCAACAGCTTTGTCGAGCGTATGGACATTGCCACCGAGGTCGCCAAATCAAAGATCGAGATGGGCAAGGCCGTCTTCGACCCCGCCCGCGAGCGCTCAAAACTCAACAACCTCGCCAGCCGCGCGCCCGAGCGCTACGAGGCGCAGACCATCACCCTGTTCCGTCTCCTCATGAGCATGAGCAAAGCCGAGCAGCAGCGCTACATCAACGAGCTCAAGGGCATCACCATCTCGCAAAAGGCCCACGCCACGGCTGCAGCCTCCGACACGCCCTTCCCTCAAACGGCCACCGTTGCCTGCCAGGGCGTGGAAGGTGCCTATAGCCAGATCGCCGCGTGCAAACTCTTCGACGTGCCCGACATCGCGTTTTTCGAGACCTTCGAAGGCGTTATGCGCGCTGTGCGCGACGGCTTCTGCGAGTTTGGCGTGCTGCCCATCGAGAACTCCACCGCCGGCTCGGTCAACGCCGTCTACGACCTGCTCGCCCAGTTCGACTTCCACATCGTGCGCTCGCTTCGCCTCAAGATCGACCACAACTTGCTCGTCAAGCCCGGCACCAAGCTCGCCGACGTGCGCGAGGTCTACAGCCACGGCCAAGCCATTGCCCAGTGTGCCGGCTTTATCGAGTCCCACGACCTACACGCCACCAAGTACCCCAACACCGCCATGTCGGCCGAGATGGTCGCCAACTCCGGGCGCACCGATGTTGCCGCCATCGCATCGCGCAGCTGCGCGACACTCTATGGCCTGGAGGTGCTGGAGTCCAACATCCAGGACTCGGACAACAACTACACGCGCTTTGTCGTCATCAGCCGCGAGCCACGCGTCTATCCCGGTGCCAACCGCACCTCGCTCATGATCACCACGGCCAACGAGCCGGGCGCCCTCTATCGCGTGCTCGAGCGCTTCTACGCACTCAATATCAACCTCATCAAGCTCGAGAGCCGCCCCATCCCCGGTCGCGACTTTGAGTTTATGTTCTACTTTGACCTGGAATGTCCCTTTGGCAGCAAGGCCCTCGACGACCTGCTCGATTCGATCGACGACGTGTGCGAGAGCTTCACCTACTTTGGCAGCTACACGGAGGTGCTCTAGATGACCGATACTGCCGCAACCCGCCCCTACGGCGTGCTAGGCCGCGTACTGGGCCACAGCTACACCCCGACCATCTACAAAGAACTCGCGGGGCTCGACTACGTGCGATTTGAGCGCGAGCCCGAGGACCTCGCGGCCTTTATGACCGGCGACGAGTGGGAGGGCACCAACGTGACCATCCCCTACAAGCGCGCCGTCATGGACTACCTGGACGAACTGAGCCCGCTCGCCGAGCGCATGGGCAACATCAACACCATCACGCGCCTGCCCGACGGCCGCCTGCGCGGCGACAATACTGACTATTTCGGTTTTCAGTGCCTGGTCGAGGAGCTGGGGGTTGAGGTTACCGGCAAGAAGGTTCTCGTGCTCGGAGCCACCGGCGGCGCCGGCACCACGGCAAGTGTGGTGCTGGGAGATCTGGGCGCCATCGTTGTGCCCGTGGGCCGCACGAGCGAGGTCAACTACGGCAACATCGCGCAGCAATCCGACGCCGCCCTGCTCGTCAACTGCACGCCTGCCGGCATGTTCCCCCACTGCCCCGATGCGCCCTGTACGCTCGAAGGGCTCAATGCGCTCGAGGGCGTCATCGACATTGTCTACAACCCCGCCCGCACGGGCCTGATGCTCGAGGCCGAGCGCCGCGGTATCCCCTGCATCGGCGGTCTGCTGATGCTCGTGGCCCAAGCGGCACAGGCCGTCGAGCGCTACACCGGCCAAGTCACCCCGCGCGAGCGCATCCTGGACGTAACGGAGCGCCTGTCGCGCCATGAGCAGAACATCGCCCTGATTGGCATGCCGGGCTCGGGCAAGACCCGCGTGGGCGAGCAGATCGCTCAGCTCACGGGCCGCGAGCACATCGACCTGGATCGCGCGCTTGAGGAGCGTCTAGGCATGCCCTGCGCCGACTATATCGTCGAGCGCGGCGAGGCGACCTTCCGCGAGCAGGAGACGGCGGCGCTGGCCGACATCTCCAAGCGCAGCGGCCTGGTGCTCTCCACCGGTGGCGGCGTGGTCACACGCGACGAGAACTATCCGCTGCTGCACCAGAACAGCCAGATCGTGATGCTCAACCGCAAGCTCGAAGAGCTCGCCCACAAGGGCCGCCCCATCACCGCGCGCGACGGCATCGACAAGCTGGCCGAGCAGCGTATGCCGCGCTACCGCGCCTGGGCCGACTACATCATCGACTCACGCGACTGCGCCGCCAACACCGCCCAGGCCCTCCTCGACACCCTCCCACCCGCTCTCTAACCAAAACCACCACAAAGGGGACAGGCACCTTTGTGGTGGTTTTCCAACCGCAAAGGAAGCAACCATGAAAGCACTCGTCATCAACGGCCCCAACCTCAACATGCTCGGCATTCGCGAGCCGGGCATCTATGGCAGCGACAACTACGACCGCTTAGTGCAGATCTGCCAGGAAGCGGGCGCCGCACAGGGCTTTGACGAGGTCGATGTCTTCCAGTCTAACCACGAGGGCAGCATCGTCGACAAGATCCAGGAGGCCTACGGCAAGGTCGACGGCATCGTCATCAACCCGGCCGCCTACACGCACACAAGCGTGGCCATCTTGGATGCCCTCAAAGCCGTCGCCATCCCGGCTGTGGAGGTCCACATTAGCGCCGTCGAGACCCGCGAAGACTTCCGCCAGGTGAGCTACGCCCGTCTGGCCTGCTTCGCCACCATCACCGGCGAAGGCCTCCAGGGCTACGCCCACGCGCTGGAGCTGCTGAGGGAACGTCTCGAAAAGTAGCCTCGCGAGCAAATCCATCAACGCGATTCACACGCTAATAATGCCAGTGCCGCCAGCAGCAACCTCGCTACTGGCGGCACTTTATTACTGGCATATAATCATTGCAGTCACACAACGTCTGGAGACGCGCATGTTAAGCATCCATCTGGGGGATTACCCCGGTTCCATCTACGATACCGAAACCTATTTTAGGAACTCATACTTGGACTCATGGTTCGAAGACCCTATGGCCGCACAGATTATTAAAAGCGTGGACGGATCAGAGCTCATCGGTCCCCACAACATCGTAAGCAAACAGCTGGGCTCGATCACCCCACTCGAACTGTCCGGCGGCGTTAAGACGCTGCTGCTGGTGCGCAATCTCCCAAATATGGTGTTCAACGCATCCACCTGCGGAGACAACTGTGCCCGCTGGCTACTCAAGATCGGCAAAGAGCAGGATGTGATGGTGACCTTATTCCACATCATGAAATTCCCCTGGAAGAGCTTTGAAATCCGCATTGAAAACGATGGCCGCATCGTCAGAAACATGCAGGAGTTTGTCGGCGCCACGAATGACTTTTTGGATGTTGATGAGTAATGAAGGGAACGCATACCGTTGTCGTAGAGCGTGCAAAGGTCAAATACACACTCACGTTTAAGCGCAATATTTCCTTTATACGCGGCAACAGCGGCACGGGTAAAACGACGCTCATCTCGATGATTCGCGACTACAACGACCGAGGACCGGAAAGCGGCGTTGCACTCAGTTGCGACGTGCCTTGCGAAACGCTTTCCGGCAGACGCTGGGAGCGCGAGCTATCGATCATCGAAGATTCAATCGTCTTTCTAGATGAGGGTAACGAGTTTATCTACTCAAAGGACTTCGCCAAAGCCGTCAACGGCTCGTCCAACTATTTTGTTCTGATATCTCGTCGCGATGCCAACGAGCTCCCCTACAGCGTTGATGAGATCCTGAAGCTAGTCAACACGACAAGTAAAACAATCAATGGCCGCAAGAGCGACAGGCGCTTCTACTCGGTGACCAAGCCGCTATATGACCACACGGCAAGTATGCTGTATCAGGATCTAAATGTTGGATTCGAGGTACCCGACGCCGTAGTTGTCGAGGATAGCAAATCTGGCTATCAATTCTACGACGCTCTTTGCAACCGACTCGGGATCCCCTGCTATACCGCCACCGGCGTTGCGAATCTAAAACGTACGATTCACGAATGTCCCGAGCAAAACATCCTTGCTATTGGAGACGGAGCAGCATTTGGTCCCTACATCGAAAAGGTGCTCGGACAGCGCGTTTACAAGAACGTACGCTTGTTCCTCCCCGAATCATTCGAGTGGACACTCCTGCAATCTGGCCTCATTCCCAGTAACGATATCTTAAAAATCCTCGAGGATCCCTCAAGCTATATCGAAAGCCGCGACTACCTGAGCTGGGAGCGGTTCTTCACCGATGTGTTGATCAAATACTCGGCAGACACTCGCTACGCCTACAGAAAGGCAAAGCTCAATGAGCAGTACCTGAGGCCGCAGGCGATGAATGCAGTTGCAAACGTCTTGCCCGAGTGCCTGAAGGCAGACTAGATACAGCGGGGAGGGCCAAGTTGGTCCTCCCCGCTTTTGTTACGCCTTCTTGATCACGTACGCCAATCCAATATCGCAGGCACAGCGTACGATTGACGCGAAGAACCACGATGCTGGCAGCGTCATAAGCAGAGGCTTGCTCACGCTCGGCTCCAGCCCCCTTTGGCGCGCCGTATAACCAATCCACATCAGCAGCACAATAGCAGCTCACGCCACGGCTTCGGCCTAAACGTATACCCGGCAAGAACAAAGAACACCGGCATGTGAAAAAGCCCAGACCACCAAGCGGCCCGGGCTCTATAAACGATGGTGCTCCATGGCGGATTCGAACCGTCGACCTTGGGATTAGAAGTCCCCTGCTCTATCCAACTGAGCTAATGGAGCAAATAACCGCACGCCCAAGCAAGCGCAAGCCTGTCAGGCGCAAGTAATTATAACCTAGTTGAACTGCTCGCGATACGCCTTGCAGACCTCATCGACCGGGCCGTCCATGCGAAGGTCACCCTTCTCAATCCAAACGGCACGCTGGCAGATGCGCTCAACCTGCTCCATGGAGTGCGAAACGAACAGAACCGTCACGTCGCCGCTCTGGATAAAGTGCTGGATGCGGGCCTCGCACTTCTGCTGGAAGAACACATCACCGACGGACAGCGTCTCGTCAACGATCAGAATATCGGGCTCGGTAATCGTCGCGATTGCAAAGGCGATACGCGCCACCATGCCCGAGGAGAAGTTCTTAAGCGGCATATCGACAAAGTTCTGCAGCTCTGCGAATTCGATAATGCCGTCAAAGTTGGCATCGATGAACTCCTTGGTATATCCGAGCAGGGCGCCGTTCAGATAGATGTTCTCGCGGGCGGTCAGCTCGGGGTCAAAGCCGGCACCAAGCTCAATCAGCGGCGCGATGTTACCGTGCACCTTAACGCTGCCCTCACTGGGCTCAAGCACGCCAGCAATGATCTTGAGCATCGTAGACTTGCCGGAGCCATTGGTGCCAACCAGACCGACAACTTCGCCGCGATGAATATCGAACGAGATATGCTTAAGCGCCCTAAACTCCTCAAAGAACAGCTCGTGCTTGGCAAGCTTAATGAAGTACTCCTTGAGGTTGGTCAGCGACTCGGACGCCATGTTAAAGATCATGGTGACGTCGTCGACCTCGACAGCCAGAGGCTGCTCGCTGTAATCAACAACAGATTCAGTCATCACAGCACTCCTTAGATGTAGAGGATGAACTTGCGCTCGGACTTATGGAACACGGTGTAGCCAATAGCAAGCGCAAGAACCGCCCAAGCGACGCACATACCAAACGTCAAAAGCGAGGGCGTGGTCTGGAACAGAAAGATATCGCGCATAAACTGCAGGTAGTTATACATGGGGTTCGCATAGACCAGAATGCGCACGAGATGCGGCATTTGCGCAACGAAATCGGTCGTCCAGAAAATAGGCGTGATATAAGTCCACGCCGTGATGACAACACTCCACAGATGCATGACATCGCGGAAGAAGACCGTAAGGGCAGAGAGCATCATGCCCAGGCCCATGCAGAAGCACATAAGCAGCAGCAGGCAGACCGGCAGCAGAATAAGGTGCCAAGAAGGCATAACGTGGAACCACAGCATAACGATGGCAACGGCGACCAGCGAGAAGGCAAAGTTAACCAGCGAGAAGAGCACCTTCTGTACTGGGAAGACCCAGCGGTGCACCTTAACCTTCTTGAGTAGCGGGGCAGCACCCACGATCGACGTCAGGGCCTGGTTCGTAGACTCGGACATGACGGCAAAGGTGACGTTACCCACGATCAAGTACAGCGGGTACATCTCGGGCGTAATTGAGCCATTGCGGCCCTGGGCAAAAATCGTCGAGAACACGATGGCCATGACGATCATCATCAGCAGCGGGTTGAGCACCGACCATGCGACGCCCAGAACGCTACGGCGATACTTGATCTTAAAATCCTTGGTAACCAGCTGACGAAGGATAAACGCGTCCTTCTCAAATTCGTTCTTAGCAAACGTCGCAGGCAGACTGCGAGTTTCTTGTTGCTTTGTCTGATCCGACACGGATGCAACTCCTTTACTCGTAATCGTTGACAAACGAACAGTATAGACCCGACGGCCATGCAAACGATTCGCGCAACAAAACTGGAGAACTAACCCACATCTTAGGATGCCAGGCCCAAACGGCTATACTTTCTAGGATTGAATGTATAAGGAGCATTAAGTGAATTCTGAATCCATCGCCGTCATCATCCCTTGCTACAACGAAGCGCTCACGATCGGCAAAGTCATCGACGACTTTCACCGCGAGCTTCCGCAAGCGACGGTCTATGTCTATGACAACAACTCGTCGGACGATACCTCACGCATCGCCACCGAGCACGGCGCCACGGTCCGCTTTGAGCCCCGTCAGGGAAAGGGCAACGTGTGCCGCCAGATGTTTCGCGACATCGACGCCGATTGCTACCTGATGGTCGACGGCGACGACACCTACCCCGCCGAGGCGGCCAAGGCCCTCTGCGAGCCTATCCTCAGCGGCACGGCCGATATGACCGTAGGCGACCGCCTTTCCAACGGCACCTACGCCGAGGAAAATAAGCGTGCCTTCCACGGCTTTGGCAACAATCTGGTCCGCGCCATGATCAAGTGGATCTATGGCTACAGCTTCGATGATGTCATGACCGGCTACCGCGCCATGAGCCGTCCGTTCGTCAAAACCTTCCCCGTGCTTTCCGAGGGCTTCCAGATCGAAACCGAGCTCTCAATCCACGCCGTCGACCACCGCTGGCGCATCAAAGATGTGCCCATCGAGTACCGCGACCGTCCGGAAGGCTCCGAGTCCAAGCTCAATACCGTGAGCGACGGCATTAAAGTCGTTGCGATGATTGGCACGCTGTTCAAGGACTACCGCCCGCTGAAGTTCTTCAGCCTCGTCGCGCTTCTGTTTGCGGTGATCGGCCTCGCCTTGGGCACGCCCATCGTTGTCGAGTATTTCCAGACCGGCCTCGTTCCGCGCTTCCCCACCGCCATGCTCGCCGCGTCGTTTATGTTCCTGTGCGGTCTGAGCCTTGCGACCGGCTTCATCCTCGATTCCGTGGCAAAGGTCGAAAAAAAGCAGTGGGAGGTCAACGTGTACAGCAAATACGCCTACGATGACCAGCCCGGCAGGTCCGCCACCACGCCAAGCGAGTGAAAGATCTTCCGCAAAATACTATTGGCACCACTGCGCAGATAGCCATCAACAAGAAAAGCCGCCGTTAAAGAACGGCGGCTTTTACTCTCGAAAAGTTGATAGCGGCTAGAGCGTCTTGAGGTACTCCCCAAGCTCTTCCTCCCAGTCGGGCATGTGGAACCCGACCGACTCGAGCCTGGAAAGGTCGAGCGCGGAGTGGACCGGGCGCGGGGCGACGGGTCCCTCGGCGCCGCCGTAGTAGTCGGCGGTGCTGACCGGCACGACCTTGTCCCCGTTGCCGTTGGCGGCCTCGAAGACGGCGCGGGCGATGTCGGCCCAGGACTTCACGGCGCCGGAGCCGGTGCAGTCGTAGGTGCCGTAGGGGGCGTGCGTCCCCAGCACATGGAAGATGGCCCGCGCCATGTCGCGCGTGAAGGTCAGGCGGCCCAGCTGGTCGTCCACGACGGTGACCTGGTCCAGCTTGTCGTCCGGGTCGGCGACGCGGTCGGAAAGCGCCTTCATCGTCTTGACGAAGTTGTGCCCCTCGCCGATGACCCAGGAGCTGCGCATGATGTAGTGGCGGGGGCAGCCGGCCACGGCAATGTCGCCCGCGGCCTTGGTCTGGCCGTAGACGGACAGCGGGCTGAGGGGCTCGTCCTCGGTATGGACCTCGGCCGTGCCGTCGAAGACGTAGTCGGAGGACACGTGCACGAGGGTGATCCCGTGCCCGGCGCAGGTGCGGGCGAGCAGGGCCGGGCCGGTGGCGTTGGCCTTCCAGGCGGTCACGCGGCCCTCGGGGGCCTCCGCTTTATCGACCGCCGTGTAGGCACCGCAGTTGATCACGGTGCCGTAGAGCGACCAGTCGTACTGCGCGTAGGCGTCCGGGTCGGACATGTCGAAGGTGTCGATGTCGCAGAAGTCGAAGTCCTTGGCGACGCCGCGCTCCTCGGCGAGCGCGCGCACCGCATGGCCCAGCTGGCCGTTGCAGCCGGTGACGAGGGTGCGCTTCGGCGCCATGGGGACGACATCCCTCAGCATCGGGTGGTTGAGGTCCGCCTCGGAGACGGTGGCCTGGTCGAGCGGGATCGGCCACTCGATGGCGAGCTCGGGGTCGGCGAGGTTCACGAAGGTGTAGGTCCTCTTCAGCTCGAGCGACCAGTGGGCGTCCACCAGGTAGGTGTAGGCGGTGCCGTCCTCCAGGGCCTGGAAGGAGTTGCCCACGCCGCGCGGGACGTAGATGGCCTTGCTGGGATCCAAAACGGTCGTGAACACCTTGCCGAAGGTCTCGCTGCCCTCGCGCAGGTCCACCCAGGCGCCGAAGACGGAACCGCGGGCCACGGAAATGAACTTGTCCCAGGGCTCCGCGTGGATGCCGCGGGTGACGCCGCGGCTGTCGTTGTAGGAGACGTTGTTCTGGACGACCCTGAGGTCCGGGATGCCCAGCGCGGTCATCTTGGCGCGCTGCCAGTTCTCCTTGAACCAGCCGCGCGAGTCGCCGTGGACGGCGAGGTCGACGACCTTGAGGCCCACGATGCCGGTCTCGGCGACGGCGAGGTCCTTCTCGAATGCGATGTCTGCCATGTGGGAAAAGCTCCTATCGAAGAGGTTGGATAACCGGGGGCGCCCGCGCGGGGACGCAGGGTCATCCCCATG
>DBGFJU010000009.1:0-6400 GCA_048529485.1 Collinsella aerofaciens
CGGTTGGGCCGGCGACTTCGGGTGCAGACGACTCGGGTGGTGTGACGGGCGGTGTGTACAAGGCCCGGGAACGCATTCACCGCGGCATGCTGATCCGCGATTACTAGCAACTCCGACTTCATGGGGGCGGGTTGCAGCCCCCAATCCGAACTGGGGCCGGCTTTCCGGGATCCGCTCCCCCTCGCGGGGTGGCATCCCTCTGTACCGGCCATTGTAGCACGTGTGCAGCCCAGGGCATAAGGGGCATGATGACTTGACGTCGTCCCCGCCCTCCTCCGCCTTGACGGCGGCGGTCCCGCGTGGGTTCCCGGCATCACCCGATGGCAACACGCGGCGGGGGTTGCGCTCGTTGCGGGACTTAACCCAACATCTCACGACACGAGCTGACGACAGCCATGCACCACCTGTATGGGCTCCTCTCGGCCACGGGGTCTCCCCCGCTTCACCCATATGTCAAGCCCTGGTAAGGTTCTTCGCGTTGCTTCGAATTAAGCCACATGCTCCGCTGCTTGTGCGGGCCCCCGTCAATTCCTTTGAGTTTTAGCCTTGCGGCCGTACTCCCCAGGCGGGACGCTTAATGCGTTGGCTGCGGCACGGGGGGATCGTCCCCCCACACCTAGCGTCCATCGTTTACGGCTGGGACTACCAGGGTATCTAATCCTGTTCGCTCCCCCAGCTTTCGCGCCTCAGCGTCGGTCTCGGCCCAGAGGGCCGCCTTCGCCACCGGTGTTCCACCCGATATCTGCGCATTCCACCGCTACACCGGGTGTTCCACCCTCCCCTACCGGACCCAAGCCGCGGAGGTTCCGGGGGCTTCGGGGGGTTGAGCCCCCCGCTTCGACCCCCGGCCTGCCGGGCCGCCTACGCGCGCTTTACGCCCAATGAATCCGGATAACGCTCGCCCCCTACGTATTACCGCGGCTGCTGGCACGTAGTTAGCCGGGGCTTCTTCTGCAGGTACAGTCTTGACTCTTCCCTGCTGAAAGCGGTTTACGACCCGAAGGCCTCCGTCCCGCACGCGGCGTCGCTGCGTCAGGGTTCCCCCCATTGCGCAAGATTCCCCACTGCTGCCTCCCGTAGGAGTCTGGGCCGTGTCTCAGTCCCAATCTGGCCGGTCGGTCTCTCAACCCGGCTACCCGTTGTCGGCACGGTGGGCCGTCACCCCGCCGTCTACCTGATGGGCCGCGGAGCCATCCCCTCCCGTCGGGGCTTTAGCCGGGGCGCCATGCGGCACCCCGGGGTATCCGGTATTACCCGTCCTTTCGGGCGGCTATCCCGGGGGAGGGGGCAGGTTCTCCACGTGTTACTCAGCCGTTCGCCACTCGCTTCTATCCGAAGATAGGTGCCGTTCGACTTGCATGTGTTAGGCGCGCCGCCAGCGTTCATCCTGAGCCAGGATCGAACTCTCCGTCCAAAATAAATGGGCTTCGAGCCCGTCCGGTCCTCACAACTATTAGCTGATCGGTTCCGTTCGATTCATATGGTTCTAGTATAGGAAAAGGAATTTCTCGGGGCCGCCTCTCGGCGGCCTTGCGAAAAACAAATCCAAGTTAGACCATTTCAAATGGTTCGATGTCTGCCCGGATGCGACACTGAAGTGAGTGTCCATCCTCGCAGTATCCGGTTCTCAAGGTGCACGCCCCGCGGCTGATCCGGTCCGACCGGGCCGCGCGGCAAGGAGATATATTGCCAGACCGGAGGGGCGCCGTGGGCGGGAATCTGGGCGTACACATTTCCTACACATCTTGTGATCCGACTAACGTTTGCCAGCCGTTAACTACCGCTCGCCGAGCATCTCTTTATATAAGGCAGTCTCATGGTTAAAGCGGATACGTCCCCCTAGCTAAAGCACAGCCAGCATCGAGCAACTCATCACGTTCTTCCACCGAGAACCCCTCGGCGTAGACGCGCACCACTGGTTCGGTCCCGCTAGGACGGACCAGCAGCCACGTGTCATCCTCGAATGACAGACGCAAGCCGTCCATATGACTAACGTTTTGCGGCACCTTGCCACAAATCGACTTGGGGTTTACGCCCGGCAGCAGGGTTCGTAACGTTTCGGCATCTTCGGCCTCAAGGCGCAAGTCGCGTCGACCGTAACTCGTCTTACCAAAACTGTCCTCGAGTTGGTCGACCAGAACGCCCAAAGGCGCGTCCGTCTTTGCCATAAGCTCACACAGAATCAGACAGGCGAGGATTCCATCGCGCTCGGGCATATGCGCGGCGATGCCGATACCACCGGCTTCTTCGCCGCCCATGAGGACGCCGCCCTTCTTCATCTCCGCCGCTATATATTTGAAACCGACTGGTTTGACGGTCACGCGGCAGCCAAGCGCCTCGGCAATGCGACGCACGAGCGTCGAGCATGAAAGATTGACGACGACGCGCCCCTCCAAATTACGAAATTGAACCAAGTCGCCCAAAACGAGCGCCATGATCTGATGCGGATGTATATATCTGCCGCGCTCGTCAACCGCGCCGATACGGTCGGCGTCGCCGTCGGTCACCAGGCCAGCGCAAGCTCCGTCCTCGATAACCGTGCGCTCGCAAGCGTCCACCCACGGTTCAACGGGGTCGGGGCAGATATCTTCTTGGTCAGACGCCTGCCCGGCGTGAATCTCGTGCACCTCAACGCCAAGCTCGCGCAGCAAGTCGGCTAGATAGCCCTGGGCTGCGCCGCCCATGGGATCGACAACCACGCGCAGGTGCGCGGCGCGGATGGCTTCGGCATCGACAAACGATGCCACCGCCTGCATATAGTCAGGAATGATATCCGCGGTGCGATATTGCCCCTCGATCCCCATTGGCTCGGGAGCCATGGTCTCTTCGAGCTCTTCGATGACATCCTGGTTGGCGGTCGAGCCGTCACCCATGCGAATCTTGAGGCACAGATAGCCCTGCGGATGATGGGACCCCGTCACCATGAGCGCGCCGCACGCTTCACCGTCATAAGCCGCCGCCCACGTAAGGGCAGGGGTCGGGACAGGTCGCGAAGCGAGCACGGCGTCTAGCCCGTGCGCTGCTAGCACGCCCGCCGCAAGCTCAGCGAACTCGCGCGCCAGGGGCCGGGTGTCGAACCCTATATATACCGTTTTGCCCGGATTGGTCTTTTGCCACAACTCGCCGACGGCATCGGCGATACGGGCAACGTTATCGGCAGTGAAGTCCTCATCGACGCGAGCGCGCCAACCGTCAGTTCCAAAATGAATTATCGCGCACACGCGCAGACACCTCACAGTGTTTGGATCATGGTACGCATGGGGTATACCCGCAACATGCACTCGGCAACCTGCCGGCACCAGCATTCACCATTTGGGCAAATGCTGCCGAGGACATGCAAGCAATAAAAAAACCGCCCCGTATGGAGCGGTTTTGCCCTTTATATATCGAGCGCCTCGGCCATCGCCGCCGTAGTGATTGCCGTGGTTCCACAGCAACTGCCCACCATTGCGGCACCGGCATGTCTCCATTCGATGCATGCGCGCGCGAAAGCTTCGGGGTTCTCGTGCCATACGGGGCCATCCTGAGTCTGGACCGGATCGCCCACGTTGGGACGCACCGTGACGGGAGTAGTCGCCGATGCAACCATCCTGGGCACCGCCGCGTTCGCGGCCGCAAGCGAACAGCAATTAACGCCAACCGAGTTTGCGCCGTGTTTTTCGGCGTACAAAACGGCTGCCTCGATGTTGAGGCCATCGCCCAACAGGTCGCCTTTATCGTCAACGACAAAACTCACCAGAACAGGCATGCCGTCGGCGGCATCTCGAGCGCCGGCAAGCATGGGCTGCAAATTACGGATAGACGTCACCGTCTCGATCAGCAGACCGTCAACGCCGGCGTTGAGCAAGGCGTGCGCCTGTTCGCGCGCAATGCCTCGGATTTCACGATACTCGGCAGAGTTCTCGGCAAACCACTCAATACCGATCGGGCCCATCGAGCCTAGCAGCAGCTGAGGGTGCGCCTGGCGGGCATCGTCGACGGCCCCGCGATTGACCTCCGCCACGGACGGCGCAATCTGGTCGTGCTTGAGGGCATAGCTCGATGCCTGAAAGGTGTTGGTAATGAGCACCTGCGCGCCGGCGGCGACATACAAGCGATGGATACGAGAAACGGTCTGCGGCTCTGCCAGATTCCAAAACGCCGGTGGAATGTCGGCGGCATCGTACTCACTCAACAGAACACTGCCCATGGGGCCCTGCGCCAACAAGGTCTCGCTCGACAAGCGGCGCGTAAGTTCCTCGGCACCAAAGCGGTTGTAATAACTCGTATCCATATATATCCCGCTATTCCTCGACGCTGATTCCCTGCTTTTCGAGATAGGCGAGCCAGCGGCTCATCGTGTCCTCGGATAGCGCATGCTCCATCATGCAGGCCTCGGAATCGGCTCGCTCAAATTCGACACCGAGCTCCTGAACCAAAAACGTGCGGATGAGGCGATGACGGTACCAGATAGCCGTGCCAACCTCGCGGCCGCGATCGGTCAGGATCACCTTGCCGTAGTGCGATTGCTCGACAAGCTCGGATGCCTTGAGCGCCGAAACCGCTTTATTGACCGATGCCTTGGAGACGCCAAGGCGCTGCGCGATGTCGACCGATCGCACGCCGTTGGTTTCCCCCTCTTCGCTTTCAATGCGAACCATGCACTCCAAGTAGTCTTCGTTCGCCACCGTCAGATGTAGTTCGCGCGAGCTATTTGTCGTATCCATGATCTTCCGTCCCTTCTGCATTCAATGGCTGATTCTACCCCATCCAAGCGTCGTGGTATGCCGTGGCATACCGTGCTAGAGTTCTTGTTGCACACGACGACCAAGATTGGAGCGGTTTTTATGGAAAACACCACCACGAGCCCCGATGTCCTCGAGCGCTTTTTGCGCTACGTCCAGATCAACACGCAGTCCGAGGATGCAAACTGCGACCAGGTACCCTCGAGCGCCGTTCAGTTTGACCTTGCCAACGTGCTGGCTGAAGAGCTGCGCGAGCTTGGTGCGGAAGATGCCTACGTGACCGAGCACGCCTATGTCTGCGCGCATATCCCCGCAAGTGCGGGCGCTGAGGACAAGCCCGCCCTGGGCCTGATCGCCCATCTCGACACCACCGAAGTTGCACCGGGCGCCGGCGTGAAGCCGCACATCGTACACTACGAAGGCGGCGACCTGGTCTGCGGCACGGTTGACGGTAAGCCCGTTGCCATGAGTACCGCCAAGCTTCCCGCCCTGAACGACCTCGCGGGTGAGGACCTGGTCTGCAGCGATGGCACCACGCTGCTGGGCGCGGACGACAAGGCAGGCGTCGCCGAGATCATGTCGCTTGTCGCGCGTATCGCTCAGGACCCTTCTTTGCCCCATCCCGCACTCGGCATTTGCTTCTGCCCTGACGAGGAAATCGGCCACGGAGCCGAGCTGTTGGATATCGCTACCTTTGGCTGCAAGTACGCCTACACGGTCGACGGCGGCCCCATCGGCGAGCTGGAGTGGGAGTGCTTTAACGCCGCCGAGGCGACCGTCCGCTTTGAGGGCCAGTCCATCCACCCGGGCGACGCTAAGGGCCGTATGGTCAACGCAGGCAATCTGTTCTGCGACTTCAACGCGTTGCTCCCCTACGTGCAGCGCCCGGAGTATACGGAAGGCTACGAGGGCTTTTATCACCTTGAGGGTGTATCTGCGACCGTCGATCACGCCACAGCGCGCTATATCATCCGCGACCATGACGCCGCCAAGTTCCAGCAGAAACTCGACCTTATTGATGCCGCCGCCTCGATGCTCAACCAGCGTCTGGGTGAGGAGCGCGTGACAGTCGAGATTAAGCAGCAGTATCGAAATATGGCCGAGATCGTTCGTGACTATCCCGAGCTTATTGATGTTGCCAAGGAAGCCTACCTTGCCTGCGGCGTTGAGCCCCAAGTGCTGCCGATTCGTGGCGGCACCGACGGCGCTCAGCTGTCGTTCCGCGGTCTGCCCTGCCCCAACCTTTCCACCGGCGGCTATTGCTACCACGGCGTCAACGAGTTCGTCCCGGTCAGTTCGCTCGTCAAGATGACCGACGTGCTCCAGGAGCTCGTCGCCCGCTTTGCATAAGCCTGGCTGCACAAGTCCAAAAGACGAATCGCCCCGTCCTCAAGCAAGAACGGGGCGATTTTTTTGCTGCAATGAGAACAGGTTGACGCACGCCAGCCTATTAACGCAAGGAGTGTCCCAAACTGCCGGCACAAAAGGAACGTCCCCAAGTGCCAAGTGTTCCGGCAACGCCGATGTTTTGGCAACGACAGACACTATGACCCAATCCGAGGGCACTAAAAAGATAGGAGCCCCCGCTCGTGACCGCGGGTCGGGGCTGCGACAATGATGTTGAAGTGCCATAGGCGCAGCCGCGCCGCAACGAGGTTGGGAGGCTCCCATGCCAA
>DBGFJU010000010.1:0-2981 GCA_048529485.1 Collinsella aerofaciens
TTGGCATGGGAGCCTCCCAACCTCGTTGCGGCGCGGCTGCGCCTATGGCACTTCAACATCATTGTCGCAGCCCCGACCCGCGGTCACGAGCGGGGGCTCCTATCTTTTTAGTGCCCTCGGATTGGGTCATAGTGTCTGTCGGAAATGATCCATTGGATGTAGTCATTGGGGACGTTCTTAAATGACTGGTCGAAAGGGACACTCTTGTCGGCACTTGGGGACACTCCCTTGCAAGATGGCGCTGAAGACTGTCCCCAACGACCGGCTCGGGAACCTGATCCTAATGCACTAGTTTCTGTCGAGTCGGTGCTCTTTGCGGGTTGCCCGTATAATGGTTTGCGTATGAACCGCAACCAAGGAGTTCCAGTTTATGGACCAGAGCCTTTTTAAATTCGACCTGATCGCCGAGGACCCGACGACGCATGCGCGTGCCGGCGTGCTGCACACCCCGCACGGCGACATCGAGACGCCGATTTTCATGCCCGTGGGCACCAAGGCAAACGTCAAGGGCATTCCTACCGAGACCGTTAAACAGCTCGGCGCCCAGATCGTGCTTGCCAATACTTATCACCTGTCCATGCGTCCCGGCGAGGACACCATCGCCGAGCTGGGCGGACTGCACAAGTTTATGAACTGGCATGGCCCCATTCTTACCGACTCGGGCGGCTTCCAGGTGTTCAGCCACAACGACGCCGTCAAGCTCACCGACGAGGGCGTGCGCTTTATCGTCAACGACTACGACGGCCGCCATGTGTTCTGGACGCCCGAGGACAACATGGAAATCGCCATGAAGCTCGGTTCCGACATCTGCATGCAGCTCGACCAATGCCCGGGCTATCCCGCCACGCGCGCCTACGTTGAGCGCGCCGTTGAGCTGTCGAGTATGTGGGCCGAGCGCTGCTACAAGGCTCACACCCGCGATGACCAGGCGCTCTTTGGCATTGTTCAGGGCGGCATGCATCTGGACCTGCGCCTGCGCTCGCTGCGCCATCTGGAGGAGTGCGGCGACTTCCCGGGCTACGGCATTGGTGGCTACTCGGTGGGCGAGGATCACGAGACCATGTTCGAGACCCTGGCACCGCTCGTGAGCGAGTACATGCCCAAGCACAAGCCACGCTACCTGATGGGCGTCGGCAACCCCACCACCCTCGTGCGTGGCGTGGGCGTGGGCATCGACATGTTCGACTGCGTGCTGCCGACGCGCACCGGCCGCATGGGCACGGCATTCTCCAGCGAGGGTCGCCTCAACTTCCGCAACGCGCGCTTTGCGCACGACGACGGTCCCATCGATCCCACCTGCACCTGCCCGGTGTGCACGGGTGGCTACAGCCGTGCGCTCATCCGTCACATGGTCACGCAGAAGGAGATGCTCGGTGGCATTCTGCTTTCGATGCACAATATCTACTACCTGCTCAACCTTATGCAGCGTGCCCGCCAGGCCATTATCGAGGGCCGCTACGGTGCGTTCGTGAGCGAGTGGATGAATAGCCCTGCCGCGGTGGATTACTAAGGGCGGCGCGGGCGCTTGCAGGGCGCGGGCAACGGCAAAGGCTGAGCGGCAGCCGCTCGTCACATTCGCGGACGCCGGCTGCGCGACCGCTGACCGATGCCTTGCAAGCGCATGATGCATCGTGGGTACCATACCGAATAGTTGATGTTCGGGCGGGTGTTTGGCGCATGGCGTCGACCCCGCCCGTTTTTCTTTTTCTCGATAGGAGTACCCATGATTAAGAACGAGAATGTCGAGGGCGAGCCTGCCTACGACGAGACGTACCGCCGCGGCCCCGTGGTCATGCGCGGCCCGATGATTCCTAAGGACAATACGTATGCTAACCTGCTGGCGCCCGAGGAGTCGACCGACTGGTTGCATGCCGATCCGTGGCGCGTACTGCGCATCCAGGCCGAGTTTGTCGACGGCTTTGGCGCGCTTGCCGAGCTCGGACCTGCGGTGACCATCTTCGGTAGCGCCCGCACGCCCAAGACCGATACGCTCTACAAGGCGGCGCGCACCGTCGGGCGTAAGATTGCCCAGCGCGGCGTGGCGGTTATCACCGGTGGCGGCCCCGGCATCATGGAAGCGGCCAACAAGGGAGCGGCGAGCGTCAATGGTAAGTCAGTTGGCCTGGGCATTGAATTGCCGCACGAGCAGGGGCTCAACAAATACGTGAACCTCGGCATGGACTTCCGTTACTTCTTTGTGCGCAAGACCATGTTCGTCAAATACAGCTCGGGCGCTATTGTGTTTCCCGGCGGGTTTGGCACGCTCGACGAGATGTTCGAGGTGCTCACGCTGGTGCAAACGCACAAGGTCAAGCGTATGCCGCTCGTTTTGGTGGGCACCGAGTACTGGCAGGGCCTGTTCGATTGGCTCAACGGCCCGGTGATGGACGCCGGCATGATCAGCCCGCTCGATCCCGAGCTCGTGCACATCACCGACGACCTCAACGAGGCCGTCGACATCGCCCTGAGCGGGCTGATGTAGATCAATCGTGCCCACGCGACATGAATACGCATGGCAATCTGATGTTATCTAACATCAGATTGCCATTTATATTGGGTATACTGATGCAAAAGACGAGGCGAGGAGGTCGCGTATGTCTACTGCAACGGTTAAGCCTACGACGGTTCGCATCGAAGAGGGGCTCAAGGAACAGGCGACTGAGTTCTTGGATTCGGTCGGCCTCAGCCTCAATTCCTATCTCAATCTTGCCGTTCGGCAGCTGGTAAATCAGCGAAAGATTCCTTTTGAGATTGTAGGAAGGGCGGAGGTGCCCAACGAGGCGACGAGACGCGCCATGGTGATTGCCGAGGCTCATGAGTTGGGGATTTTGCCGGACGATAGCCTGTCATTCAATAACGCTGATGAGCTTATGTCATTCCTCGATGAGGAATAGCGATGTTAGAGATTAAAGTCGAGGCTCAATTTAAGGTGGACTACAAACGAACGATGCGCATGCATCCGCAGCTAAAAAGTGAGTTTA
>DBGFJU010000011.1:0-2685 GCA_048529485.1 Collinsella aerofaciens
TGCAGCGCGGCCTGCACCTGCAGACGGTTGGTCAGCTCTGCCTTGCCCAGCAGCCCGGCATCGCGCTTTTGCTGGGTCTCAGCTTCATAGTCCTTGATCTGCTGGCTGAAGAGGGAAAGGTATTTCCCCGCCCTGCGCTCCGCAGCAGCCAGCGCCAAGCGCTAGTAGTTCACCACCTGCTCCTCAAAGTACGCCTTCGGGTGGTTGCACACCGGGCACACCTCAGGCGCCTCGGCACCAACGTGCAGGTGCCCGCAGTTCAGGCACTTCCACACCTTCACGCCCTCACGCTCAAACACCTCGCCCGACTCGATGCGCTCGACGAGTTTGTTGTAGCGCTCCTCGTGGGCCTTCTCGACGGCGGCGACGCCACGGAACTTCTCGGCGATCTCGGCAAAGCCCTCCTCCTCGGCGGTCTTGGCGAACTCGTCGTACATCGTGGTCCACTCGTAGTTCTCGCCCGCGGCGGCGTCACGCAGGTTGTCCAGAGTGCCCGGAACGGCGCCGTCGTGCAGATACTTAAACCACAGCTTGGCGTGCTCGGACTCGTTGCCCGCCGTCTCGGCAAAGATATTCGAGATCTGAACGTAGCCGTCCTTTTTGGCCTTGGATGCATAGTAGCGATACTTGGTGTGTGCCTGGGACTCACCGGCAAAAGCAGTCTCGAGGTTCTTCTTGGTCTGAGAGTTCTCAAAATCCATAGGTGTACTTCCCTTCAACACATGCCGCCCATAGGCTTTGAGCGGCCTTGTCTTTAGGATGCCCTCAAGCCGAGAATTTAAACCTTATAATCCTGTTCTTCAGATTCGAGCGAGCTATACACTCAGCCAACGATCGCCCTCGGAGCGGCAAAAGCCCTCGCGCTCCAGATCGGCAAGAATACTTGTGACCAGCTCGCGCTCGACCGGCTCCCGGCCGGCTGCCGTCTCCATCTCGTTAACGCCTGCAACAGCTTCATCAACCGTAATGCCCGCAGGCTGCCCATCACGCGCCGCCAACAACATGCGCACGATGTGGGCGCGCTTTTGGCGACGCGAGCCCTCAAACTTGGACTGACGGCTATAGCCCGCCGACCGCCTGGACGGATTGGGCAACGTCTTTTTTAGATATGCGCCGTAATCTAGCAACGCGTAATACCACGCGCGCGGCGTGTCGGCATCATCGAGCGGCACGGCAAAGGGAGCGATCTCGTCCGCCGACGCACCGGGGGCCGCCGGACAGGCCGCCTGAATCAGCGGCACCAGCTCGCGATCGGGAACAGCCGGTACATCGGGAAAGAAGTGATGCAGAAAGACCGTGCGCACATTGGTCTCTAGATACACGCCTGGAAGATCAAACGCAAACGAACGGATGCCCTGCGCCGTTGCCGGGCCAATGCCGGGCAGAGCGACCAAGTCACGCGTCTCACGCGGAAACTCCCCGTCCCAGTCCTCTACAACGCGCTGAGCGGCCCCATGAAGCGCCAGAGCGCGTCGGTTGTAGCCCATGCCCTGCCAAGCGTCCAAAACATCGGAAGGCGCGGCCTGGGCAAGCGCCTGCACAGTCGGAAAACGATCGAGCCACACCGGCATGCGCGCCTCCACACGCGGCACCTGCGTTTGCTGCAGCATGACCTCAGAAAGCCAAATGATGTACGGATCGCGTGTGCGGCGCCACGGAAGGTCGCGATAACGCAGGACCCCTTCCGAACGAATCATCGAACGAAAGGGGTCCTGAATCATGGCTATGCTCCTTATGCGGCGCTATTCCTCCCGGTAAGCGCACACGCAGGTGGCGTACTCGGGAAACGCTTCGCGGTCGGCGAACTTGGGATCGACGGCCGGGAACTGGCGGTGAGCGACGATGTCGCCGAGCGAAACGGAATCGAGGTAGTCGCGCATCAACGCCTGGGCTCCGGCCCACAGGGGATGATAGCAGCACGCGCCCATGCGCGCACAGTCACCATCGGGCGCGGTGCAATCGTTCATAACCATAGGACCCTGAACGGCCTCGACGACCTGGCGGATAGTGACGTCGTCCGGACTGACCTTGAGACGCATGCCACCGTGGACGCCACGCAGGCTCTCCACAATACCGGCCTGGACCAAACCGTGCTGAATCGAGCGGGCAAACGAATACGGGACATTGACCTCTTCGGCAGCGGTGCGAACAGAAAGCAAACGCTCCGGATCCTCGGCAAGCATCGCCAGCATGCGAAGGGCGTAATCAGTCTTCCTCGATATGTCCATTTTTCCCTTTCAAGGAATACGAACAGCTCGAACGAGCTCCGGGGCCGAGCTTGTGTCGAGACGCTAAATGACCGCCAGGACATCCAAATGGTAAATCGGATATCCACTGAGTGCCGCGCTTGGAGCGAAATGCATCAGATGCGGCGCACAGTGCAATTTAGTATAACCTAACTCCCTGTCTCGTAGAACAGGTGTTGCGCAACAAAGCTGTTGTTCAGACAGATATACTCATTAGATTTTACTTGCGTTCCCGAAGGCGCGGGGGTTCTGGGCGAAGATGCACCAGGGCGATCGTTCTATCAAAACAAAGTGCATCAAATCAGAACCACCCTTAAAAAGGGTGGTTTGCTCTTAGGGTATAACCCACGGGCCCCGGGCTCGCGTCTAAAGGCGCGGGCCCGGACTTCGTCCAGGCCTAGTGCATCTTGACCCGTGGCGCGCCGGTCGAACCGGCGGG
>DBGFJU010000012.1:0-13582 GCA_048529485.1 Collinsella aerofaciens
GGTGCCGGTTGCCGATGTGGACCACGCTATCTCGACCGGCTACGGCGGCCTGCTCGCCTGCCTGGGCTCAAGCGTTCACCATGCGCCGGTGCTGCTCACCGAGCACGGCATCTATACCCGCGAGCGCGAGGAAGAGATCATTCGCGCCGACTGGGTGGTGCCGTCGTTTAAGGACCGCTGGATTCGCTTTTTCTACCTGCTTTCGGAGGAGATCTACCGCCGCGCCTTCCGCGTGACGAGTTTGTTCCATAACGCCCGCAAGACGCAGATCGATATGGGTTGCGATGCAGACAAATGTCTGGTCATCCCCAACGGCATCCAGTTCGACTGCTTTAAGGACATTCCCTTAAAGCCCGATGACGGCTGGGTGGACATTGGCGCGGTGGTGCGCCTGGCGCCCATCAAGGACGTCAAGACTATGATCTATGCCTTTTTTGAGCTGCACGAGCGCCTGCCCAAGGTGCGCCTGCACATCATGGGCGGCGTGGACGACGAAGAGTACGGCGCCGAGTGCCACGCGCTGGTCGAAACCCTGGGCGTGCGCGACCTGATCTTTACCGGCCGCGTCAACGTGGTCGAGTACATGGAAAAGCTCGACTTTACCATTTTGACGAGCATCTCCGAGGGCCAGCCGCTCAGCGTGCTGGAGTCGCTTGCCGCGTGTCGTCCCTGCGTGACGACCGAGGTGGGCTGCTGCCGTGAGTTGCTCGAAGGCGCTCCGGGCGATGACTTTGGCGTGGCAGGTTTTGTGACGCCGCCTATGTATCGCAAGGGCTTGGCCGATGCCATGGAACGCATGTGCACAAGCCGCGCCCGTCGCATTGAGATGGGGGAGCGAGGCAAGCGTCGCGTTGCCACGTACTTTTTGCACGAGCAGATGCTCGCCAACTATCGCGCGCTGTACGACGTGACGGCGCAAGCGTTTGACCTGCCCAGAGAGGGGGAGTAGCCGGTGGCCGGAATCGGTTTTGAGCTCAAGCGCCTGTTTAGGCGCAAGGGCCTGTTTGCCACGATGCGCGCCTATGGCTACGCCGGCATTGTGTGCACGGGCCCGATGCTGCTGGGCGTGCTGCTCCAGGTGGGTATCTTGGTGCTGTGCGGTCTGTGGGGCGTGGGACGCGCCAACCAAGACCTGCTGGTGTGCATGGTGACCTATACGCTGCTGGCGTCGCTCACGCTCACGAGCTTTTTCTCCATGCCGGTCACGCGCTTTTTGGCTGATATGTTGTTTGCCGAGCGCGAGGACGAGATTCTGCCCTCGTTTTGGGGCTCCAATGCTGTCATGCTCGTTGCGGGCACGGTGCTCTACGGCGTCTTCCTGCTGTTCTCGGGAGCCACGCTGCTGCAGGGGCTGCTGTGCCTGTGGCTGTTCAACATTATGATCGTCAACTGGAACGGCATGAGTTACCTCACGGCCATCAAGGATTACCGCGGTATCCTATGCAGCTTTGCGGCTGCCATTGGCGTGGCGTGCCTGTGCGCCCTGGCCGCGCTGGCGCTGGGACTGCCGCCGGTCGAGGGCCTGTTGGCGTCAATTGCTCTGGGCTACGGCGTCATGCTCGCCTGGGACGTGGTGCTGCTGTACCGTTATTTTTCTCAGAGCGACCGCAGCCCCTGGCTCTTTTTGCAGTGGCTCGATCAGTTTATGCCGCTGGCGCTCACGGGCTTGTTTACCAACCTGGGTCTCTTTGCGCACTTGGTGATAATTTGGGCCGGTCCCATTGGCGTGCAGGTCAAGGGCTTGTTTTATGGTGCGCCCTACCACGATGTGCCGGCGCTCATCGCGTTTTTGACGATCCTGGTCACGTCCGTCAACTTTGTGGTCTCGGTCGAGGTCAACTTTTATCCGCGCTATCGCGACTACTACAGCCTGTTCAACGACGGTGGCGTGGTGGGCGACATTGTGGTGGCCGAGGAGGAAATGCTTGCCACGCTCAATCGAGAACTGCGCTTTTGTGCGCTCAAGCAGCTGTTTGTGACTGCTGCGGTCATTTCGCTCGAGACCACGGTGCTGTCGGCCCTGCCGTTGGGCTTTAACAACCTGATGCACGGTTATTTTCGTACGCTGTGCGTGGGCTATGGCCTGTATGCCGTGGGCAATACGGTGATGCTTATCTTGCTGTACTTTACCGACTATAAGGGGGCCGTGCTGGCTTCGGGTCTGTTTGCCGGTGTGGCTGGGCTGGCGACTGCGGTGTCGTTGCTTTTGCCGCAGCAGTTTTACGGCTTTGGCTTTTTGTTGGGTGCGGCGGTGTTTTTTATCGTGGCGCTGCTGCGACTCGATACCTATACCGCCAACTTGCCGTATCGTATCCTGAGCCAGCAGCCCATTGTGGCGACCGACAAAACGGGTCGCTTTACACAGCTGGGCCGCTTGCTCGACCGTGCCGAGCAGCGCTATGAGGAACGCCGTCAGCAGGGCGAGCCGCATGGCGCGTTTGAGCGCGCGGTGGTTCGCTTGTACCAAAAGCATTGGGGAGGTCCTGATGACCGATAGAATGATGTCTCGCCGCCGTCTGTTTGAGGCGGCTGCCGGTGTGCTGTTGCTTTCGGGCTGCTCGGTGCAGGAAGACTCCTCGACCAAAAAAGTCAAAAAGCAGGACGAGATCAAAAAGGCCGAGGCCTCGGACGGGACTAAGCACCTGCGCGATAAGGACGAGCTGTACGAGGTCTACGACGACTCGGGTATTGTGACCATGTACCTGACGGTCTCGCGCGGCAACAGCTCCGAGAACACCGACCACAGCTGGGCCGAGATCAACACGTACTCGGTGTATGACTATGCCGGCATGGGCGTGACGCGCTATCAGGTTATGGGCCTGCTGCAGCCGGGCGACGAAGACGGCCCGGTGGCCGGCGAGGTCGGCTATGGCGAGGAAGCGCCCAATGCCACCGTGCAGGTGCGCGGCCAGACGTCGAGCGGCTACGCGCAGAAGAATTATAAGGTTGAGCTCAAGAAGGGTAAGGGCACCTGGCGTCAGCAGCGCGCGATTGCGCTCAATAAGCATATGGGCGAGGGCATGCGCTTTCGCAACAAGATGGCCTACGACCTGATTTGTGGGATTCCCCAGATGATGGGCCTTCGCACGCAGTTTGTGCACCTGTGGGTGTGCGACCAGACCGAAAAATCTAACGACACCTTTGAGGACTACGGACTGTTTACGCAGGTGGAGCAGCTCAACAAGACGGCGCTTAAGGCACATGGCCTGGATAAGAGCGGGCACCTGTATAAGGTGAACAGCTTTGATTTCCATCGCTTCGAAGATACCATTAAGCTGGCGGATGACCCCGACTATAACCAGACGGCGTTTGAGGGCATGCTCGAGATCAAGGGCGATTCGGACCATACCAAGTTAATCGAGATGCTCGATGCGCTCAACGACGATACGCAAAAGATCGACGATGTGCTCGACACCTACTTCGATACCGAGAACCTGGTCTATTGGATGGCGTTTCAGATCTTGACGGGAAATTGCGATACGCAGAACCGTAACTGCTATCTGTACAGCCCGCTTAACTCAAATACCTGGTACTTTTTAGATTGGGATAACGACGGCATGCTGCGTAAGCTGGAGCTTTCTCTTACCGGGTTTTCGGACTACGCGAGCTGGGAGCGCGGCGCAAGCAACTACTGGGGTAACGTGCTGTTTAACCGCGCGTTGCGCAGCAAGTCGTTCCGCAGCGAACTCGACCGTGCCGTCAAGGACTTGCGCTCGTATTTGACCGAGACTCGCCTGACCAAGATGATCAAGCACTACCGCGAGGTGACTGAATCCCTGGTCTTTGCTTCGCCCGATATCGACAATCTGCCTGTCACCAAGGACCAATACGAGCAGATCGCCGCGGCGATTCCCTCCGAGATCGAGGAGAACTACAAGAGCTTTCGCGAGAGTTTTAAAAAGCCCATGCCGTTCTACATCGGCGTGCCGCAGATCGATAACGGTAAGCTGCGCATTAACTGGGATGCGTCCTACGACTTTAAGGCGCGCGACATTCGCTACACTGTAGAGCTAGCGCGCGACTATGCCATAAGCGACGTTGTCTTTAAGGCCGAGGACGTGCTGCTTCCCGAGGTGACCTGCGATGCGCCCGATGCCGGCCAGTATTTTGTGCGCGTGCGTGCCACCAACTCCGACGGCTTTACGCAAGATGCGTTTGACTACTATGTGACTGACGACGGCAAGCACTACGGCATGAAGTGTTTTTACGTGCAAGACGGCGGTAAGGTCGTGGAGGACACGTATGAGGAGGACTAGCGCGCTGCTTGAGCGCTTGGCGGCTCCGCCTGTGCGTACCACGCAGGAGCGTTACCGCCACGAGCTCAAATATCTCATTAACGAGGGCGAGCACGCCGCGCTTGCCTGTCGCATGGCGCCGGTATTTAAACTGGACAAGCATGCGCGGGCGGGCGGTTACACCATTCGCAGCCTGTACTTTGACGACTACTGCAACTCGGCCTACGAGGAAAAAGACGCCGGCATTCTCATGCGCAAAAAGTTTCGCGTTCGCATCTATAACGGCAGCGACAAGGTGATTAAGCTCGAGCGCAAAAAGAAGTACGGTAGCTGGATCTATAAGGAGGACGCGCCGCTCACACGTGGCGAGTTTGAGCAGATTCTGGCTGGCGACTACGGCTTTTTGCTGAGGAGCCCCTATCCGATCTGTCGCGAGTTCTACATCGAGTGCATCTGCAACATGATGCGCCCGCGGACCATCGTGGACTACGAGCGCGAGCCGTGGGTGATGGATGAGGGCACCGTGCGCATTACGTTTGACATGAACGTGCGTGCCGCGGTGGGAAGCTTCGATATCTTTGACGCGACGCTGCCCGCGCTGCCGGTCCTGGAGCCCGGCAAGCTGGTGATGGAGGTCAAGTTTACGGAGTTTTGCCCGCAGCTCGTGCGCGATATGGTGCCGCCGGGCGCGGCCGAGCTTACGGCGGTCTCCAAGTACTGCCTGTGTTACGAAAAGACCGCCTACCTGCGCGGTTTTAACTACTGGGAATCGGATTTTGAGAACCGAGGGGATATTTAGACCATGAGCACCAGGGACTTTTTTAAGAACTCCGTCTTGGAGGCGTTTGGCCAGGTCGACCCTGCCAAGATCGGCCTTTCGCTGCTCGTGGCGCTCGCCATGGGCATCCTGATCTATTACGTGTACAAGCGCTTTTTTACCGGCGTGGTGTATTCGCGTAGCTTTGCCGTGACGCTCGTGGGCATGTGCGTGCTTACCTGCATGGTCACGCTCGCGATCTCGACGAACGTGGTCATCTCGCTCGGTATGGTCGGTGCTCTGTCCATCGTCCGCTACCGTACGGCGGTCAAGGACCCGCTCGACCTGCTGTATCTGTTTTGGGCCATTACCACGGGCATTACGGCCGGCGCCGGCATGTATGCGCTCGTGGGGCTCACGGCGGTGGTGATCGTGGTGATGATCGCCGGCTTTGCGAGCCACCAGGACAAGTCGCGCGTGTACATGATGGTCATTCACTACACGGGCCAGACCACCGGCGACGATATCGTGCGTGCATTTGGGCGCACCAAGTTCACCGTTAAGTCCAAGACTATGCGCGGCGACAAAGTCGAGATGGCCGTGGAGGTATTCTCGGACGGCGTGGACATGCCCTATGCCGACGCGATTCGCACGCTCGATGGCGTTGAGGACCTGACCCTCATCCAGTACAACGGCGAGTATCATGGATAACTATGGTCCGGCGTTCTAACGCACGCCGGACCGCTCGACGCTGCGCGGGCATCTGCCGGGCGATCTGCCGCTCAAACCGTCGCTCGCGTACATGAAGTACGCTTCGCTCCTCTTTCGCGGCACCTCACCACGGCAGCTGCCCGCTCGCTGACGTTTGCTCGACCTGGGTGATATTGATTTATCCGAAGCGCCGTCACGGGTATCATGGTGAAAGCGATTTCAATGACAGGGGTGCTCGTGGTAAAGATGAAAGATGTGGCCGAGTTGGCTGGCGTTTCGAGCGCCGCGGTCTCGCGCTACCTCAACGGTGGATATATCTCGGCGGACAAGGCCGAGCGCATTAAGCAGGCGATTGAGCTGACCGGATACGTGCGATCTAGTCAGGCTCGCGCGCTGCGCACCGGTTCCACCAAGCTCATCGGCGTCATCGTGCCTAAGATTAACTCGGAATCCGTGAGCCGCATTACCGCCGGTATTGGCCAGGTGCTCGGTCGCCGTGGCTACCAGATGCTGCTCGCGAATACTGATAACGTGGCCGAGCGTGAGCTCGAGTATCTCGACCTGTTCCAGAACCACCCGGTCGATGGCATCGTGCTCGTGGCGACCATGATCACCGACGAACATCGTGCGGCCATTGTGTCTTGCCGTGTGCCCATTGTGCTGATCGGTCAAAACGTCGAGGGCGCGGCTTGCGTCTACCATGACGATTACGAGGCCGCCTTTGAGCTGGGCCAGGCGCTCGCGAAGCATGTTGAGGGCAAGATTGCCTATATCGGTGTTACCGAGGAAGACCGTGCCGCCGGTTACGACCGTCGTCGTGGTTTTGAAGCGGGCTTACGCGCCGCGGGTGTTGCGCTCGATCCCGAGCTGATTCGCCGCGGGTCCTTTACCCTCGATTCCGGCTATCGTGCGTCGCGCGAGCTGCTGGGCGAAGTGCCCGATGTTTCGTTTATCGCCTGCGCGACCGACACCATGGCGGCGGGCGCCTTGCGCGCGCTTGACGAGGTGCGCGGTATGGGCGAGGGCGTGCACCGCGTGAGCGGTTTTGGCGACAACGCATTTTTGAGCGCGCTGACGGGCGGCATTCCCACCGTGCATTACGGCTACCTGACCAGTGGCGTCGAGGCGACCAATATGCTGCTCGATGCGCTCGATGGCGAGGAGGGGGAGAGCGGCCTGCGGACGCTCAAACTTGGGCATCAGCTCATGAATGTCTAGTCCTTGGACGCTTCTGCCTGCCTTTGAGTCCCCAGTTTTTGTCTCAAAACTACCATTCGCCGGCTTTTTTCTACCGTTCACCCTACTGTGAAAACGATTACAGACATATGAAACTGAAAACGATTACAGTATAAGTGTCAAAGATGGCCGGGTGCAGATGCGCCCGTTGGAGGAAAGGGAAGTCATGGACTACCGCAAATCAGCCCAAGAGGTGCTCGACAACATCGGTGGCGCCGGCAACGTTGTTTCGGCCGCACACTGCGCCACGCGTCTGCGCCTGGTGATTGCCGATAACGCCAAGGTCGACAAGGAAGCCCTCGAGAATATCGACGGCGCCAAGGGCGTCTTTGAGGCCCAGGGCCAGCTGCAGATTATTTTTGGCACCGGCACCGTCAACAAGGTCTACGACGAGTTCATTGCGCTCAGCGGCGTCGAGGCTGCCACCAAGGCCGAGGTCAAGGAGGCCGCGGCGCAGCAGCAGAACATCTTTATGCGTGCCATTAAGGTGCTCGGCGACGTCTTTGTCCCCATCATCCCCGCCATCGTGGCTTCGGGCCTGCTGCTGGGCATCATGAGCGCCCTCAACTTTATGGCCTCCAACGGCTTTATCGCGCTCGACACCAATAACTTTATCTACAAGATCGCCGACCTGGTCTCGGGAACGTCTTTTGGCATTCTGCAGATCCTGATCGGTTACTCCGCCGCTAAGGCCTTTGGCGCCAACCCGTATCTTGGTGCCGTCGTAGGCGGTGCGTTCATCAACTCCTCGCTGCAGAGCGCCTACACGGTTGCCTCCGAGGGCGTGCAGACCATGGTCACCGTCATCCCCGGCGTGTACAGCTTTGAGTGGGTCGGCTATCAGGGTCATGTGATCCCCATCGTCATCGCCTGTGCCATTCTCGCCTTCCTCGAGAAGCGCCTGCACAAGATCGTTCCCGAGATGTTCGATCTCTTTGTGACTCCGCTTGTCTCGGTGTTCGTGACCGTGCTCGTGACTCTTGTTGCCGTCGGCCCCATCTTTGTCTGGGCCGAGAACGCCATCCTCGGTCTGATCCAGACCCTGCTGACCCTGCCCTTCGGCATCGGTTCCTTTATCGTCGGCCTGTTCTATGCCCCCACGGTCGTTACCGGTATCCACCAGATGTACACCGCCATCGACCTGGGCCAGCTCGCCCAGTACGGCGTGACCTATTGGCTGCCCATCGCCAGCGCTGCCAATATCGCCCAGGGTGGCGCCGCACTTGCCGTTGCCTTTAAGACCCGCGATGCCAAGATCAAGGGCCTGGCGCTTCCTTCCGCTCTGTCCGCCTTCATGGGCATTACCGAGCCGGCCATCTTTGGTGTGAACCTGCGCTTCTTTAAGCCTTTCATCGCCGGCTGCATCGGCGGCGGTTGCGGTGCCCTGGTCTGCGCTCTCACCTCGCTTGCCGCTTCCGGCACCGGCGTTACCGGCATCTTCGGTATCCTGCTGTGCCTGGCACAGCCCGTGCAGTACGCGATCATGTTTGCGGTCGCCGCGGTCGTGTCCTTTGCCATCTCGTTTGTCCTGTACAAGGATGAGCCCAAGGCTTCCGAGCAGGCCTAAGAGTTTTTGATTGAGGGGTGCCCGCGGGTTGTATGCTCGCGGGCGTTTCCCGTATCTGGTGCCGATCTTTGGCGCCTTGTAACTTTCGATCCGTTAGGACTTTGATATGTCTAATGCACTTGGCCGCGACCTTGCAAAGTTGGTTGCCGCTGTTGACGCCGCCGCCTCTGAGTGCGGTCATGGCGTGTATGGCCAGCGCTTCCATATTATGCCGCCGGCTGGCTGGCTCAACGACCCCAACGGTCTTTGCCAGGCGGGCGGCGTGTTCCATGCCTATTTTCAGTATGCGCCGTTTGATGTCGAGGGTGGCGTTAAGGCTTGGGGTCATGCGACGAGTCGCGACCTTATGACGTGGGACTACGTTGGCGCTCCACTGCTGCCCGACGAGCCGTTCGATTGCCATGGCGTGTATTCGGGCTCCGCGCTTGCCGAAGACGGTCGCATTCGCGTACTGTACACGGGCAACGTGAAGCTTTCCGATGCGGACGGCACGTACGACTACGTCAATACCGGCCGCCGCGCCGATACTGTTTATGTCGAGAGCGTTGATGGCCTTGCCGGTCGGGAGTTCAGCCAAAAGCGCGTGGTGTTGGCGTCCGAGGATTATCCCGAGGATTTGACCTGCCACGTGCGTGACCCCAAGGTGTGGCGCGATGATGATGGGCGTAATCACATGGTGCTGGGCGCGCGTCGTCGCGTGGACGGGCCGCATGTCGAGAGCCGTTTTTGTGCGATGCACGGCGAGGGTGCCGGGCGCGATGTGGGCGAGATCCTGGTGTATGGCTCGCCCGATATGCTGAGCTGGGAGCTCGAGAGCCGTGTTTCTACGTCCGAGCGCTTTGGCTTTATGTGGGAGTGCCCGGGGTATCTGGAGCTTGAGGCGGATGGTGGTGTGCCGGCGAAGTGGCTGTCCTTCTCTCCCCAGGGGCTTGAGGGCGGCCGTTGGGACCGCGGCAACGTATACGCTGCTGGCTACATGCCTGTAACGGGCGACATTACCGGTGGCAATGACGCTTATGAGCTGGGCGAGTTCCGCCTGTGGGACGCCGGTTTTGACTTCTATGCTCCGCAGGAGTTTACGTCCGAGGATGGTCGCCACATTTTGATCGGCTGGATGGGCATGCCCGATGAGCCGACCTATGACAATGCGCCCACCGTGGCGTGCGGCTGGCAGCACTGCATGACAGTGCCGCGCGAGCTTACGGCCGGTGACGGCGGCGTGGTGCTGCAGCAGCCGGCGCGCGAGATCGAGCTCCATTATGCCTCGGTGCGTGTGGGGGAGGGCTCTTTGGAGGTTGCCGGCGATACCTGCTTTGACGTTGTTGTTGACGGTGTCGACGGCGCGTTTACCGCGACCGTTGATGGCGAGCTAAAGCTGGCGCTTGTGCCCGCTGGGGACGAACTGCCCTCGCGCTTTGAGATGCGATTTACCGATGAGGGTCGCGCTTCTGCCGGCTGCGGTCGTACCATGCGCTGGGAGCCCATCGACGAGGTTCGTAATGTGCGCATTGTTGGTGATGTCTCGTCGGTCGAGGTGTTTGTGAACGATGGCGCGCTCGTGTTTTCGACGCGCATCTATCCCGAGGCCTATGGCGTGACCGTTGACGCTCCGGGTGCGAGCGTGAACTATCACACGCTCAATATCTAGGCGTTTCGTCGCATATCGGCGCTATACTGCAGCCGTTGCCCACGATGAGGGGAACACCCGCATCGTGGGTTTTTGCTTATGAAGGGGCGATGCCTTGTGGATGTACAGCAGCTAGAAGAGGCCTGGGCTGTAAGGACCGGCGCGCGTGAGGCGCGTCTTGTTGCGGCCCCGCATGTGCCGGCGGCTCTGTCGCTGCTGGGTATTGTGCGTCCCGGTGACCGCCTGGTGGCCTTTGCGGACGACTTTGTCGATGCGTTTGCGCGCGGCTTTGATGGCTGCGATGTCGCGCTGGTGGGCTCGGGGTCCGCCGATGCGTTTGCTGCCGCGTCCGAGGGCTTTGATGCTTCGTTTGATGCCGAGGGGTCGCACCTGTGGTGGTTTGTTAACTCAATCGGTGGCTTTGGTCTGCGTGTGCCCGATCTGCGCGCTCTGGGCCGCGCTGCTCGTGAGGCCCACGCGCTGCTGGTTGTGGACAACATCGTGGCGTCGGCTTTTGGCTGCGATCCGCTGCGGCTGGGTGCTGCGCTGTCGCTTGAGGCGCTCGATCGCGTGTGCGCCGGCAAGGCTCCGTGCAAACTCGTTGCCGCTTCGGTGGCGCGCTCGCAGCTCAAACGCCATCATGTGGATGCTGCTGCCGAGTGCGCGCATGCCCTGCTTGAGGGCTGTGGCTTGGCCAAGCTTGATTTGCCTGCTGACGAGGCCGCTGTGCTGGAGCGCGGGTTCGACTCGCTCGACGCTCGCATGCAGGCTCACTTTGACCGCGCACGTGCGCTGGCCGAGTATCTGGCCGCCAACGAGATGGTGCGCAACGTGCGCTATCCCGGGCTGAGCTCTCATCCCGACCATGCGGTTGCAACGGGAATCCTCGAGCATGGTTTTGGCCCGGCAGTTGAATTTGACCTTATCGAGCGTAGCGCGGGAGAGCTGTTCGACGCTTTGCCGGGGGTGTTTCGCACATCGCCTGCCGGCGGCGCAACGACGCGCCTCTCGGCCACGCGCGGCAAGCAGGGGAGCACCATCCGCCTCTTCGCCGGCACCGACAACCCCCTGGTCGTAGCGTCCGCCCTAGATAACGCCCTCCGCAACTAGCTAAATCATCCTCGACTCCATAAGTTGCGGTGAAATAGGGATTGATTTACGGCTTTAACCGCATAAACAGTCCCTACTTCACCGCAACTTATGAGAAGGGGTTGGGTAGCTAAAAGCCCCGTCCCAAATTGGCTACTCTTTGATGCTGGCGATGAGGTCGTTTGCTTTGGTGGCAATGACGTTGTTGATGTCGGTCTGCAGCTCCTCGTAGGCCGCTATGGCTCGCTCTCCGGCGGGCGTGAGCGTGGATCCGCGGGCGCCGTCGCGCTCGATGAGCTTGCAGCCCAGCTGACCTTCTGCCTCGTTTACAATGCGCCAGGCCTTGGAATACGCCATGCCCATGCTCTTGGCGGCGCGGTTGAGCGAGTGCTCGCGGGCGATACCCTGCAGCAGCAAGACACAGCCGTGTCCAAACACGCCCGGCAGATCTTTGTCGCACGCTTGAATGACCAACTTTGCCGTCGTCTTGTACTCCATACGCTCCACGTCTCCCCGCTAAAGTGTTTGCTGGGCAAACGCAAAGCCTGCGTCAAACCCTCGTGTGCTCTTCTTAAATCATGCATTGTAGCAGTCAAAGTGCGTTAAGATACTTCTCCAGTATTGGGCGCCCAAGGTTGGGCTGGGTCCTACGAGGCCTGCAGCCGACCGGTCGCATGGAAAAAGGAGAAACATGGCTACGTTCTTTCCCGGTGAGTCCCACACGTTTTCGGAGTATCTGCTGGTCCCTGGTTACTCGTCCTCGCAGTGCATCCCCAACAACGTCTCTCTTAAGACGCCGCTAACCCGCTTTAAGCGCGGTGAGAAGCCGGCAATCACCCTGAACATCCCCATGGTTTCCGCCATCATGCAGTCCGTCTCGGGCGTCGACATGGGTGTCGCGCTCGCTACCGAGGGTGGCCTGTCCTTCATTTACGGTTCCCAGAGCGCCGAGTCCGAGGCCGCTATGGTCAAGGCCGTCAAGGATCACAAGGCTGGCTTCGTTCAGTCCGATTCCACTCTGACCCCCGACATGACCATGGAGCAGGTCATCGAGCTCAAGGAGAAGACCGGTCACTCCACTATGCCGGTCACCGACGATGGCACTCCCAAGGGTAAGCTCCTGGGCATCGTCACCAGCCGTGACTATCGCCCCAGCCGCGATGATCACCAGACAAAGGTCTCCGAGTTTATGACCCCGCGTGAGCAGCTCATCGTGGGCGACAAGAACATCAGCCTCAAGGTCGCTAACGACGTCATCTGGGACAACAAGCTCAACGCCCTGCCCATTGTCGACGACAACGATCACCTGATGGGCATTGTCTTCCGCAAGGACTACGACAGCCACAAGACTAACCCCAACGAGCTGCTCGATAACGACAAGCGCTACATGGTCGGCGCCGGTATCAACACCCGCGACTATGCCGAGCGCGTGCCACTGCTCATCGAGGCCGGTGCCGACGTTCTGTGCATCGACTCCTCCGAGGGCTTCAGCGAGTGGCAGAAGCGCACTATCGAGTGGATCCGCGCCAACTACGGCGAGGACGTCAAGGTCGGTGCCGGTAACGTTGTCGACGCCGAGGGTTTCCGCTTCCTGGCCGACTGCGGTGCCGACTTCATCAAGGTCGGTATCGGCGGCGGTTCCATCTGCATCACCCGTGAGACCAAGGGTATCGGTCGTGGCCAGGCCACCGCGTTGATCGACGTCTGCCGTGCCCGTGACGAGTACTATGAGGAGACCGGTGTCTACGTGCCCGTGTGCTCCGACGGCGGTATCGTCTACGACTACCACATGACGCTCGCCCTTGCCATGGGTGCCGACTTTATGATGCTGGGTCGTTACTTCGCCCGCTTCGACGAGAGCCCTACCGAGCGCGTCAATGTCAATGGTCAGTACATGAAGGAGTACTGGGGCGAGGGTTCTGCGCGCGCTCGCAACTGGCAGCGCTACGACTTGGGCGGCGCCGCGAAGCTCAGCTTCGTCGAGGGCGTCGACTCCTACGTTCCCTACGCCGGTTCCCTCAAGGACGGCGTGGGCGGCACGCTCTACAAGGTCAAGTCCACGATGTGCAACTGCGGCGCCCTCTCGATCCCCGAGCTCCAGGAAAAGGCACGCCTAACGCTGGTCAGCTCCACCTCCATCGTCGAAGGCGGCGCCCACGACGTAGTCGTGAAGGATTCTCAGCAGAGCGTTTCCTATCGATAAGGTAAGAGCCTCATATAAAGGTTGAGTTTCAACCACGTTATTTAGATAAAGCGAGATGCCTGCAAGTCGCAGGCATCTCGCTTGTTGTATTTGCTAGAATCATCCAAGTTAACCCTAGGGCCGGGCGGCTAGGCTTTGCTCGCTGCAAGTTCCGCAC
>DBGFJU010000013.1:0-3303 GCA_048529485.1 Collinsella aerofaciens
TCCAGGATTTCCTTGACGATACGGCCGCCGATAAACCGTTGACGCTCGGTAAGTTCCAAGCCCTCAAAAAACTCGCGCGACTCACGGCACGACAGGCAACAAACCTCGTAAATGGACTTGCCGCCCACGGTGACGGCGAGCATCTCAGGGCGCAAACGAGCGCCGTGGCAGCTCGAGCACGGTTCCTCGCGAATGTACTTCTCCAGGCGCGCCTTGGTGTTCTCGTTCGTCGTCTCGGCATAGCGTTCGTACAGGATGTTGCGAACGCCCGAAAACTTTGTATCCCACTGGCTACGACGTCCGTCGAGCTTTTGGTAGTCGACCGAGATCTTCGTATCGCCCAGGCCATCCAAGAATGCACGACGCACGCGAGGGGGCAAGTCCTCCCACGGCGTATCGGCGCTCACCTTAAAGTGTTTGCAGACCGCAGCAAAAATCTGCGGATAGTAGTTCGAATTGCCAAACAGGCTACCAAAGACTCCGTCGGCAATGGACTTCGAGGGGTCCTCAATCAGCGCCTCGGCATCAACGGTTTTCTTAAAGCCCAGGCCGTCGCACTCAGGACATGCGCCATAGGGAGCGTTGAACGAAAAATCACGCGGCTGAAGATCGTCAATGGAGTGTCCATGCTCCGGGCACGCCAAGGCCAACGAATACTCCAGCAGTTCGCCCTCGGTCCCCTCGGGAGCATCGCGATCGGGCAGCATGTACACGTTTACATTGCCGTGCGCCAAGGCAGTCGCCTGTTCAACAGACTCGGCGATACGGCCCAGAGAATTCTCACGGATCACGATGCGATCGACTACGACCTCGATATCGTGCTTGAATTTCTTATCCAGATCGATCGGATCGTCGAGCGAGCGCACTTCACCGTCGACACGCACGCGGCTAAAGCCCTCGGCGCGAAGGTCCTCAAACAGTTTGGTGTACTCGCCTTTTCGCCCGCGCACCACCGGTGCCAGCACAAACGCGCGGCGGCCCTCCCCCGCCGCCAAGACCTTGTCGGCAACCTGGTCGGTCGTCTGGCGCTCAATGACGCGGCCGCATTCGGGACAGTGCGGGGTGCCCACACGGGCGAACAGCAGGCGCAGATAGTCATAAATCTCGGTTACGGTGCCAACCGTAGAGCGAGGGTTTTTAGACGTCGTCTTTTGGTCGATCGACACCGCCGGCGAAAGGCCGTCGATTGAATCCAAGTCGGGTTTGTCCATCTGGCCCAAGAACTGGCGCGCATAGCTCGAAAGACTCTCGACGTATCGACGCTGGCCCTCGGCATAGATAGTGTCAAATGCCAGCGAACTCTTGCCCGAGCCAGAAAGACCGGTAATGACCACGAGTTGGTCACGCGGAATGGAAACATCGATATCACGGAGGTTGTGCTCACGAGCGCCGCGAATAACGATAGAAGAATCAGACATGGAAGCTCCTTGCCTCCTATTGCATCGAATCATACTGTCGATGAGTTTAGCGCACTCGACGCGCACAGATGTTCGTAATACAAGATTCGCAGACCTTTAGCTTTGCGTATCGGGTGCTTTGTTTCTCGAAATGCCGTGGAAAGGTTACAGTAATCTAATACTGAACTTAATTAACTTAATTTGCTGTAACAGAGGAACGTCCATGACCGAAGATATCCCCCTTGAAATCACTTCGAGCGACATGGCCAATCTGCCCATATTCATCGCCGTCCTTATCGTGGCCACCGTCGTCGTGCGCGTGTATTTTTCAATCAAACACAATGAAAAGCCGCCCATTGCCCGCGTCTTTTGGTGCGCGACGCTCCTCATCCCGCTCGGCGTGGTAGCTGCATGGATTACGAATCAATTGCTCGTAAATGAGGACAGTTCCCTATGGGTCCTTTCTTATTCGGCGCTCGGTGCTGCCGCCGTCATACTTCTTGTCGAGCCCTTGGTTTCGGGACTTATCGACCAAACCGATCTTGAGACGGGAACGGTTGCCTGTATTTGCCGTGACATCCTTGTCATCGCCGCTGTTTCAGCGCTCTCGTTCGTTTCACTCGAAATTGCCTGCAACGAAACGTTCTATCACATTCCCGCCAACTCATTCGGGTTTTCCGTCGGGCTGCTCGCGACGGTTCTGCTCTCCCTTTATTTGCTGGGACAGCGTCATGGAGGCGTCATGGCCCTCGTGCCCGTCGCCTGTTGCATCCTTGGCATTGCCGAGCACTTCGTCATAACGTTTAAAGGCGAGGCCATCCTGCCAAGCGATATCTTGGCCCTTGGCACCGCAATGGAAGTGAGCGAGGGATACGAGTTTACCTTTACCGCCGGAATCGTAACCTCTCTCGCCCTGCTGGAGATTTCCCTGGGGCTTCTTTCGCTTATCCGACCGAGAAAGCTCCGTACGCCCACCCATGTCTTCCCCGCAATCGCCGCTAACCTCTGCGCTTTTCTGCTAGTGACCGTTGTGGGGCTCTCGGGCTTTTCCAGCATCGACTTGGAGCAGGCGCTGAATTTTGGATTTGACCGTTGGCAGCCCATCACCACGTATGCGTCTCAGGGTTTTATCACTTCGTTCACCGAAATGGTCAACGAGTTGCCCATTGAGAAGCCCGAAGACTATACGCCCGATGAGGCGCAGAGCATCGAGCAGGAGCTCTCCGCCACCTACGACAGCACGTATGGCTCGAGCGAGCAGCGCGCGGCGGCCGTTGCCCAGTTCAATGAAATCAAGCCGACGATTGTTGCCGTCATGAACGAGAGTTTTAGCGACCTTTCGTGCTTTGAGCAGCTCCAGGCGGCCGGGTACACCGGCCCCGCATTCTACAACTCGCTTCCCGACACACTTGTTCGCGGCACCATGCTCGCTTCGGTCGCCGGTGGCGGAACGGCGAACTCCGAATTCGAATTTTTGACCGGAGCGACAACGGCCTTTGTCGGATTAGGCAAAATCCCCTATCAGCTATATCAGATGAATGGTGTCAACAGTCTGGCAAAGGACCTTAAGGAGCTTGGGTATACCGCTACCGCTATGCACCCGCAAAACCCCGTCAACTACCATCGAGATAAAATCTATCAGCAGCTGGGCTTTGGAGACTTTCTTTCGATCGGCGATTTCGAAGGTGCGCCCTGTTACCATGCCGGCGTATGCGACTACGCCACCTATGACAAGATACTCGACCTGCTGAGGACCGACGACGCTCCGCAGTTCATCTTCGATGTCACGATGCAAAACCATGGCGGATACGATGTCGGCACCGTTCCCGCCGAAGAGCTGACAAACTATTGGGTCGAGGGAGCCAGCGAGGGCGCCAATAGCGCGCTCAACACCTATCTCACCTGC
>DBGFJU010000014.1:0-3707 GCA_048529485.1 Collinsella aerofaciens
CTACACCGATGGTTTGGTCAATCCATCCGATACTACGGTTGACGGCATTGAACAGGGCAAGGTCGATTTGGCTGAGCTCAACAAGCAGATCGCCGCCGCCGAAGCGCTCAAGGAATCCGACTACACGGCCGATTCCTGGGCTGCGCTCGCCAAGGCACTGCAGGTCGCCAAGGCTGCGCTCGCTTCCTCCGACCAGGCTGTGGTTGACAAGGCCGCCGCTGATCTGAGCGCCGCCATCGCAGCATTGCAGAAGGCGGAAACGCCCACCAAGCCGGATACCGGCGATGGTGACAACAAGGGCGATAACGCAGGCGACAAGACCGACAACAAGACCGATGACACCAAGTCTGACGGCAAGTTGCCGGCCACCGGTGCCGCCGTATATGGCGTGAGCGGTGCCATGGTGCTGCTCGCCGCTGCCGGCATTGCGCTGTCCATCTGGCGCAAGCGCCGCGCATAACTGAGTAGCTGCTCACTGCAACGCACAGAAAATCGCACAGTATATGTGTGATTTTCTGTGCGTTTTAATGTATAACAGCACATGCGTCATTTTTTTTGGCTATTCGCTGTTTGTGGTGGGTGATGGTCAAGTGGTGGTGACGGCTTTGAGGTCGAGTCTGCCGCAGGTCAGGTAGATCATGGTGGCGAAGTAGTCCATGTTGCGGAAGCCTCTCGCCCGTCGTTTGACGTTCTGGATGACGCTGTCGGCGCCCTCGAGCACGGCGTTGGTGTACGGGTGCTCGAAGTAGGCGACGATCTCGGCGAAGTGGCGTCGGATCATGCGGGCGAAGTCCTTCATGGGCTCGAGCCTCGAGTGCATCATCCACGAGCACAGGCGATGCAGGCGCACCCATGCCTCGGACGGGGTGCGGCTGTCCGTGTAGATGTCCTGCAGGACCTCGCGCATCCGGCAGGCGCGGCCGGTCTTCAACCGTTGCCTCGTCAGGTTGCGCTTGGTCTCCACCTGCAGTTCGGTCAGGCTTTCCTCGTTGCGCAGCCACAGGTACTTGGTCCGTTTGAGCAGCGGGTTGGAGCGGCCTTCCGTCTTCCCGGCCTTGTCGACGGCCTCGTTGGCGTGCCTGGCCACGTGGAACCTGTCGACGATCCGCTGCGCATGGGGCAGATGCTCACGGATGCCCTTCCGGAAGCCCAGGCTCATGTCGCAGGCGACCAGACGCACATATTCCGGGACCCCGTTGTGGTCCATGAAATCACGCGAGAACCGTTCGACCGTGGCCGGGTCCTTGCCCGGCGTCACGTTGATGACATCGTGCTCCACGAGATCGGCGACCACGGTGATGCAATTGCGGCCCCTGCGGCTGGTCTCGTCGATGCCGATGGCCTCCACACCCATGTAGTCCTCCAGCCTCCTCGCCTCGTCGACGCAATGGGCGACGGACCGCCACAAACGGGTGTCGGTCTCGTCCAATTGCTCGGCGAGCGTGCTGACGGGCAGGTGGCGGGCCATCTCCACGGCCCACGCCTCGAACAGGAGCGTGAACCCGCTGCCGGGCCTGGCCCACGGGGCGGGCACCGGCATCACCCCGCACCCAAACCACCCACCACAAACAGCGAAAGGCCAAAAATTAGTGACGAAACACGAAACACCGACTTGACTAAAAACACCGCCCGCCGGGGCATGGGTCAGGCTATACCGCCTGTGCTCGTGGATGATACACTCGAGGCTCGAACCCGTGAAGGAACCCGCCCGTCTGGTCCGCCGCCGCTTCGCCGAGGTCGTCGCGTACTTCGAGCACCCGTACGCCAACGCCGTCCTCGAGGGCGCCGACAGCGTCGTCCGGAACGTGAAGAGACGGGCCTGCGGCTTCCGTGACATGGCCTACTTCGCCACCATGGTCTACCTGACCTGCGGCAAGCTCGACCTCAAAGCCGTCACCACCTCCCCCTCAGTGAGAGTTTTTTGCAAATTGGCCCGTACCCGCACCTCGTCACAGCTTGTATAATCACGATTATACTAATCGTGATACAATAAATCGTGATGCGATAGAAATACGCCGGCGTATGGCATAAAGGAGGCGGGCAGCATGGCATTCATCGGACGAGACGATGACCTCAAGCAACTGCAGGAATGTTTCACTGAGCGTAGGGCACAGCTTGTGTTCGTCTACGGCCGCAGGCGCGTGGGAAAAACAGAGACGCTTATTCAACTCGCAAAAGACAAGGAAACCTTATTCTTCGCGGCGCAGAATGCCACTAAAGATGAACAGCTGGCATCGTTCTCCCGTCTCATGTTCGAGGCGGGTGCCCCGGGCAAGGATTATCTGAGTCAATATCCTTCTTGGGAAAGGGCGTTAACCGAGTTAACCCGGCTGCCAGAGCCGAGCGATGGCGGCCGCAGGCTTGTGATATTCGATGAGTTTCCTTATCTGGTCAAATCTGATCCGTCATTGCCGTCAGTGCTACAGAATCTTTGGGACCACACGTTGCGTCATGCAAATCTGATGATTGTGATTTGCGGCAGTGCCATGAGCTTCATCGAAAAGGAGCTGTTGGGAGAAAAATCGCCGCTATATGGTCGTGCGACCGGCATCCTGAAGATGCTGCCGATGCCATATTGGGATGCAGCGCAATTCTTCCCCAACTATAGTGGCGAGGATAAGGCGCTGGCCTACGCAATACTGGGCGGTATCCCGCGTTACCTAGAGGAATTTGACCCAGATGAGACCATAGACGCAAATGTCAAGCGGCATATTCTGAGACGCATTGCTCCGCTATACAGCGAGGTTGAATTTTTGTTGCACGAAGAACTGCGGGAAACTGCGAAATATAACAGCGTGATACGGGCGATCGCGCTCGGCGCAACTTCGCTGAATGAGATCGCGACACACACGATGATGGCAAACGCAACAGTATCGTCGTATCTCGCCAATCTTATGGAACTGGGGATTGTGGAACGTGAGTTCCCAGTCACGGCGAAGCCTAAGGAGCGGGCGAAAGGTTCGCGTGGGCTGTATCAGCTGAGCGACAATTTCTTCCGATTCTGGTATTCGTTTGTCTTTCCGTATCGTTCGGAATTGGAGCGGGGCGATGTGGAAGGCGTATACGAGCGTCATATCAAGCCGGTATTACATGATTTTGCCGGCAAACCGTTCGAGGGTCTGTGCCGTGAATGGATGTGGCGTGAGAGTGCTGCTGGACGGTTGCCCTTCCGTGCGCGTGCGGTTGGCCGTTGGTGGGATCGTCAGGATGAGATAGACGTGATGGCCGTTGACAATGCGTCTGATGCTGCCATTGTGGGCGAGTGCAAATTCCGCAATGCGCCGGTGGACCGTTCCGTGCTGAATCTACTGCGAGACCGTGCTGCGCGAACCGGTATCGGCCAGCGAACATACCTGCTGTTTTCGCTCGGCGGTTTCGATCAATCACTGGGCGACGATGCTGCGGCGTCTCAATCCGACGTTCAGCTCGTCGGCATCGATGAGCTGTTTCATGAATAAATCCCATTTGCGAATAGCTCTCACTGAGTGCTCATCAGTGAGAGCTATTCGCAAATGGAGCCTTACTTCTTCGCCTGAGTGAGCTGGTAGGCGGCGAAGAGGATGGCCAGCCAGATCACGCCGGCGATAACGGCGACGCGGTAGCTGGCGGAGAAGCACATGAGCACCACCACCAGTGCCAAGAACGCCAACACCACCCACGGGGTCACCTTAGCGAACGGCAGCTTGAAGTGAATCGCGTCGAGCGCT
>DBGFJU010000015.1:0-4235 GCA_048529485.1 Collinsella aerofaciens
GCATCGTGGAGCTCAATGCCAAGGTGGGCGCCACGGTAACAGGCGGCATGATCATGGGCGAAAGCGATACGAGCGGCGGCAAGCAGTGCATGCAAATCGCCGACCTATCCAAGATGAAGGTGACCGTGCAGGTAGGCGAAAAGGACATCGCCAAGATCGCCGTTGGGCAGAGCGCCAACGTCACGTATCCTGCGTTTCCCGATATCGTGAGCCAGGGCACCGTCACGGCTATCGCGTCGGTGGCAAACTCCGACGCCGCCAACAGTGGCGGCGGCAGCGTAACCTTTAACGTCGACATTCTCATCGAGGCGCCCGACGCGCGCCTGAAGCCGGGCATGACGGCCGAGGTATCGGTGGTGACCGAGCAGCTCGACGACGTGGTGATGGTGCCGACGATGGCGCTCATGACCGAAGACGGCGAACACTATTACGTCAACGTGGCGACTGATGACGAGGGCAAGCAAACCCGTCGCGTGAAGGTGACCGTCGTGACGCAAAACGACAACGAAGCCGTAGTCGGTAAGACACAGGTCAAGCGCGACGACCAGGGCAACGAGATCAACCCCAACGTGCCGGTTACAAAGCTGCGCGATGGCGACACCCTCGTCATGGACACCGGAGCGGACGCAACAGCTGACGGCGGTTACAGCGCGGATTCGGGCAGCATGTCTGCCGACGAGGGAATGTAATGCGTCCCGTCATCGACATTCGCAACGTGCACCGCATCTTTGAGAGCGAGGCCGGCTGCGCCCATATCCTGCACAACGTGAGCCTTGCGGTGATGAGCGGCGAATTCGTCGCTATCACCGGCCCTTCGGGCTCGGGCAAATCAACGCTCATGAACATCCTAGGCTGCCTGGATAAGCCGACGGCGGGCGACTATTACCTGCAAGGGCTCAACGTGGCCGAGCTCGATGATGACGAGCTCACCGAAGTCCGCGCCCCGAGCATTGGCTTTGTCTTTCAGAGTTTCAACCTGCTGCCGCGCCTGTCGGTTATCGAAAACGTCATGCTGCCGCTGGCCTACACCAATGTGCCCCGTAGCCAGCGCGAAATGCGCGCCGTGCACGCGCTGCAGGCCGTCACGCTACCGGTCGACCACTGGGACCACCGCATATCCGAGCTCTCGGGCGGCCAGATGCAGCGCGTCGCAATCGCGCGCGCCCTCGTCAATGACCCGCCCATCATTCTGGCCGACGAGCCGACGGGAAACCTGGACTCCGCTACCGGAGCGCTTGTGATGGAGACCTTCCATAAGCTCCAGAAGCGCGGCAAGACCATCGTGCTTATCACACACGACCCCGGCATCGCCGCCGAGGCCGACCGTGCCGTGACCATCCGCGACGGTCGCATTCACGACGGTGCGTATATTCCACATGCACCGCGGACCCTGCGCAGCGCCGTAGATAGCCTGCCCATGATTTCCGCCTCCGCCAACCCGCCGAAAGGAGAGATGGCATGAGCGCCCGCGATCTCATCCAGGAAGCACTTCACTCGCTCGAAGCCAACAAGGGGCGCAGCCTGCTCACCATCCTGGGCATTGTCATCGGCATCGCCTCGGTTATCGCCATGACTTCGCTCATCGGCGGCATCCAAAACAGCCTGGTCAACAGCCTGGGTCTCAATGCGGCACGCATGGTGCAAATCTATTCGTCGCAAGAACTCACCGAGTCGGACATCGAGAAGCTTCAAAAACTGGTGCCGCAGATAGAGCAGATCGGCATTGTCGACAGCGCGTATACCGAGTACAAGACCGGCGATAAAAGCTATACCGTCATGGCGCAGGGCGTCGATAGCGACATGCTCGACGCCGTGGGGGCCAGCAAGCTCGTTGCGGGGCGCACCTATTCCCAGGCCGAGTCCCAATCAGGCTCGCGCGTGGCGCTCATCAGCCGCAACGGCGCCGATCAGCTTTACGGCAACGAACAGGATGCGCTGGGGAAAACCATCAAGGTTTCCAACGGCGAGGTGCAGATTGTAGGCGTGATTGATGGCGGCAGCGACTCCATGGGCTCGCTCACGCTGTATATGCCACGCGAAACCATCTCCGGGCTGTTTAGCGACGAGAATCCTTCATTCCCCAGCGTGACGGCACTTGCCGCCGAGGGCACGGACATGGATGAGCTTTGTAAGACCATCGAGTCCAAGGTGCGCGCGATGAAGGGCATCGCGGAGGAGGATGAGTACGACAGTGTATCGGCGACATCCATGAAAAGCGCCATCGATGCACTCAACTCCTTTATGGGCGCGTTCTCGCTCATCATGGGCGCTGTCGCCAGCATCTCGCTGCTTGTCGGCGGTATCGGCATTATGAATATGATGCTCACCAACGTGACTGAGCGCATCCGCGAGATCGGTATTCGCCGTGCCCTGGGCGCCAGTCGTCGCGATATCACCGCGCAGTTTTTGGCCGAGTCTTCGGCGCTGTGCGTCACCGGCGGACTGTTGGGTGTCCTGATTGGCTATCTGCTGGCCTGGGCTCTTGCGATGTTTGCCTCCGGATCCGGGATTCTTGGCGAGCTCGGTGCCAGCGGGCAAATCACACCGAGCTTTTCAATCGCCACGGTATTGCTGGCCTTCGCCGTCTCCGTCGGCATCGGCGTAATCTTTGGCTTCTACCCCGCTCGACGCGCGGCAAAGCTCGACCCGGTGGAGTGCCTACGCTACCAGTAAGCCACCACCAACAAGTTGCGGTGAATTAAGGACTGAATGTGCTATCTAGCAGCAAAAACAAACACTATTTCACCGCAACTTATTGAAGGGCTGCTTGCGCCAGTTCCGTGCGTCGTCCTCGAGCGATTGGCGGATGACAGGCTTGTACGGGTCGAGCTTGCTCGGGGCGCTCCTCCTCGCAGGCGGGAGGGCACGCATGCGAGGAGGAGCGCCTAGCGCGCGAACTCCCGTAAGAGCGCGTCTTCCACTTCCCTAAGCGAAAGGGCCCCGCCTCCCTCGGCGGGACGGGCGACCACGATACAGCGCGCTCCCACGTCGCGCGCGGAGGCGATCTTCTCGGCCGTGCCGCCTACGGTTCCCGAGTCCTTGGTCACAAGCCACTGGGCGCCCACCTGCCGAAGCATCGCCTCGTTGAGCTCGCGGCTGAAGGGCCCCTGCATGCCGATGACGTGCGACGGCGAAAACCCCGCGTCGATGCACTTCGTTATAGCACCGGGCAGAGGGAGCACACGCACGAAGAAGCGCTCCGCGAAATCGGCGACGCGCGTGTAGGGAGCAAGCTCCTTGCTCCCCGTCGTGAGAAGCGCGCGACCCGGGTTCTCGGAGAGAAAGCGCGCCGCGCAGGCGATCGACGCGACCGACACGACGCCTTTGGGCAGCGCCTCGACCGGGCGCGTAAGGCGCAGGCATCGTGCACCCACGGCGAGCGAAGCGGCCCGGATGTTGCCGCTTGCGAGCGTAGCGAAGGGGTGCGTGGCGTCGACGACGATGCGCGCGCCGGAAAGCTCGCGCTCCATGTCGGCCTCGTCGAGCCTGCCCGCATGCACCTCGATGCCCGGAAGCTCGCCCAAAAGCTCGCCTCCGTACTCGGTTGCCGCGTAGGCACGGGCGGGGATGCCCGCCCCGCTCGCCCATTCGCACAGAAGGCGGCCCTCGGTGGTGCCGGCGAAGATGCGCAGCGCCGGCGCGGATGCGGGCGCCGTCACTTCGGGCCGCCTGGGCGCGTGATCTCGTAGAGCAGGGCGTTCATAATGGCGGCCGCCACGGGCGAGCCGCCCTTGCGACCCCTCGCGACGATGGCCGGCCCGCGTCGCGCGAGTAGCTCCTCTTTCGCCTCGACCACGTTCACAAACCCAACCGGCACCCCAACGACGAGCGCGGGCGAGATCTTCCCCGCGTCCATGAGCTCGGCGAGGCGCAGAAGTGCTGTGGGAGCGTTGCCGACGGCCACGATGAGCGGACCCTCGATGCCGCAAGCTTTGTCCATGCTCGCAACGGCGCGAGTCGTGCCCGCGGCGCGCGCCGTTGCGGCGACATCCGGGTCGGCCATATAGCACACGGCCTGGCAGCCGATCTTCGCGAGCGCGGGCTTGCTTATGCCTGCGAGCGCCATGTTCGTGTCGGTGAGCACCGTGGCCCCTGCGCGCAGTGCGTCGAGCGCACAGTGCGCGGCGTCATGGGTGAACACGAGGGAATCGGCGTACGAGAAGTCGGCAGTGGTGTGGATGACGCGCTTCACGACGGGCTCTTCGAGCGGCGGGACCGTGCGGCCGCCGAGCTCT
>DBGFJU010000016.1:0-8030 GCA_048529485.1 Collinsella aerofaciens
CCCCGCCGACCGATTGCAAGCGGTCGGCGGGGCCATTGTGGCTCTTGACAGCGGATTGGGTCATATGAGCGAAAACCCGCCAGATCGAGCAAGGTGCCTTCAAGCAAAATGGCGCCGCAGGTTGAGCATAAGGCAGCGAGCGGTCCGCATTTGAGACAAGGTGATGTGAAACGAAAGGGCACTGACCTTCTTGTCGCGCCCTTGAAGTTGAACGTCAGATTGTCCAAATTCGGCCCGCGCAGCGTCAAGTGGTTACGCGGTTTGGTAAAACCGCGTAACCCCTAAGGCCGCTGGCCCATGCCACCCTCGAGGGTGATGGTATCGCCGTTCATGTACTTAAAGTCGGGACCGCAGAGCTGAACGACCACGCGGCCGATCTCCTTCTCGACGTCTCCGTAGTGACCCGCCGGCGGCATGTGGACGTTGGCCTTGAACGCCTCGGGGTAGGCATCCTGGAAGTTCTCGAGCGCAGCGGTCCAAGCAAGCGGGCAAACGATATTGACGTTGATGCCGTCCTTGCCCCACTCGTTGGCGGCAACGCGGGTCAGGCCGCGGATGCCCTCCTTGGCGGCAGCATAGCTGCACTGGCCATAGTTGCCAAACAGGCCGGCGCCCGAGGCAAAGTTGACCACGGAGCCCTTGGTCTCCTTCAGGTGCGGATAGGCCTTCTGCATGTACAGATAGGTAGCATACAGACCGGAGTAAATGGCCAGGTTAAACTGGTCCATGGTGTGATCGGCGATGGTCACGCCCGAGGCGCTGGCCTGAGCATTGTTGACGACGGCGTCGATGCGGCCGAACTCCTCAATGGCCTTGTCGATGACGTTCTGGACGACGGCCTCGTTGTCCTGACCAGCCGAGACATCGGCCTGAACAGGCAGAACCTTGACACCGTACTCGGCCTCGAGAGAGTCCTTGGCGGCCTCGAGCTTGGCGACGTTGCGGCCGGTGATGACGAGGTTCGCGCCCTCCTTGGCAAATGCGATATCGATGCCGTAGCCGATGGAGCCAGCGGAACCGTCCTTAAGCGTGGCCTTGCCGCCGCCGGTGACGATCACGGTCTTACCAGTGAAAAGTCCCATACAAAGTCCTTTCAAATCGCGACGGGCACGCCCGCCGACTGCGCGTATCCAACTTCACGCGCCAAAAGCTGAGATGCAACTTTAGCGTGTTCAAGCGAAAATAAAAGACCGCGGTAGGCGAACGGCACCACGTCGTTCGGCGAAGGGATTGTCAAGTACAAACTGGATAAAACGACCGAGTTATTGTTATCAAATCGAGCCATCGAACACGTTTTGAAACTTTGCTGCGGCGCGTGGGATGTCGGCGCGAAACTTTATCATAGGGTGACAAACAACGATGAGGAGCACATGCCTATGACAGACGAGCTGGACCCCCAGACTCAACAGCATATTGATGATTCCGCAGACGTCATCGCAGATACTGACGTTGTAACCTGCGATGGTATCGACATCGACGACCCCATCTTGGACGAAAGCGCTACGGCGGAAACCCCTGCCGCAGAAAACGCCGATGAGCAAAACGACGATGCGCCCGCTCAGGACGACGCCCCTGTACAGGACGACGTCCCGCAAGCAGCGGGCCCCATCGAGGTCTCTTCGGAAGAAGAGCTCGATGCCGTCATGGACTCCATGATGGATGCTGTCAAAGCGATGAAAGACGCCGTGGCCGATGCCGATATTGATGCCGAAGAAGAGGAGGCCGCCGAGGCGGCCTCGACCTTTGTGCCCGGCGAGACTCCGGTTGCCGACCAAGGCAGTACCATGCCCTCGTTTCTGCAGCTCGAACATCCCACGATTGGCGCCGATGCGGTCGATCCGCACGCAGCAGGCTTTTCTGTGATCGAGGGCGGTACCGGCAATATCGCCGTGCCGCAGGCTGCCGATGCGGACGCTGCCGGCACCGCTCGCCCGACCGTCCCCCACTCCCCCGCCGCGAGTCGCGATCTGGGGACCGCTGTCTCGAACACCGCGAACGCCGTGGGCACCTTTATCGCCCAGGGCGCCTCGGCCATGCGCGAGATGAACGCCGCGAAAAAGGCACTTGCCGATGCCCGCGCCCATCTGACCGAACTTGAGCAGCGCATTGCCGATCAGGCCGAGGAACTCGAGACGCGCCAGGATATCGCAGGCCGCTACGACCAGATCGTCGCCGACCAGCGCCAGGCGATTGCCACGGCCCAAAAGACTGCAGCGGCCGCCGAGATTGACCGTGATGCCCACGCCGCCAAAGCGACAGAGCTCAAGAGTCAGTTCGAACAAATGAAGACAGAGGATGACGCGACTGAGCTCCGGCTGAAGGCCGCGCTCGATGCCGTGGAGGCCCGCGAGACGAGCTCGCGCGAGACCGGCAACCGCCTCGTTCGCCGTCTTGAGGATTCCAAGCGCATCCGCGACAAGGTACAGGCCGAGCGAGACGCCGGCATTGCCGCCGCACAACAAACCGTCGACGCCACGCGCGCCCAGCTCGAGACACTGCGTCATGAGTATGCCGAGCTGCAACGCAATCCCTCGGCAAATCCCGCCAACTATACGGTGCGCACCAGCGAGCTCTCGATGCAGATCTCCGACACGGCAGATGCCCTGCGTAAAGCCGAAGAAGATGTCCCGCGTATCACCGCCGACCTTGAACACTCGCTTGCCGCAGCCGAGCAGGCCGTCGAACAGGCGCAGGCCCCCATTGCCGAAGCCAAACGCGCGCACCAAGCCGTGACGGCAGAGGCCGATGCCGCGCGCGACGAGCTGCAGACCGCAAAAACCGCCGCTGCAACGCGCCAGCGCGAACTGCGCGAGAAGATCGCCGCCGAGGACAAGGCACGCCGCGACCAAGAGCAGAGCATCGCCAACGCCCAAGCAGATGCCGCACATGCGCAGTCGATCATCGAACAGGCGAACGAAGTACACGACCACCCAGAGATTACTGAGTCGCTTGCAGGATCCTTGGCCCGAGACAAAGCCGAACACGCCGAGACCGAGCGAGAGGTTACCCAGCTCGAAGCCACCGAGGACGCGGTGCGCGAGCGTACCCGCGACTCACGCATCAAATTCACCGGCGCCATCGTCTGCATCGTCGCCGCAATCCTGGCGATCATCCTAGTCTGGCTGTTCGCGAGCAAGTAAACCGGCTGCCAAAAAACGCTCAACGCAGTTGCGGTGAGATAGTTCCTATTTAGCCTTCAAAAAGCCAATTCAAGAACTATCTCACCGCAACTTATTTAGATCGACGCAAGGCAACCTATCCCTCTTGCACCGATCTCATGACATAAGGACTGTCCCCAGGTGCCGGCACAAAAGGAACGTCCCCAAGTGCCAAGTGCCCAATGACTACTCAACAACCACGGCAACGCCGATGTTTTGGCGCGGACAGCGAAAACGCCCCTAAGCGAGCAAGGTGACGTGAAAGAGGAGGGCATTGACCTTCTGGTCATGCCCGACGATTGAACGTCAGATTGCCGCTTAGGGGCGTTTGCAGCGTCGGCCGGTTACGGCGTTTGGAAAACGCCGTAACCTACTGAATGAGCATGGCATCACCAAAGCTGAAGAAGCGGTAGCGCTCCTCGATGGCGGCGGCGTAGGCATCCATGATCTGATCGCGTGAGGCAAGTGCGCTCACGAGCATCATGAGCGTGGAACGCGGCACATGGAAGTTTGTGATCAGTGCGTCGACCACGTGATAGGTCGAGCCGGGCATGAGGTAGAGCTGCGTCGTAGCGTTCTCGCGCACCACGATGTCACCGCGGCCGAGCGTGTCGGCGCCGTCCTCACGACCCTCAAAATAGCGCGCCGTCACAGCCGGATCGGACACCGGCGCATCGGCGTCAAACGCGCTCTCGAGCGAGCGCACCGCCGTGGTACCGACAGCGATCACACGATGCCCCTCGGCCTTAGCCTTATGAACGGCATCGACCACCTCCTGCGATACGTGGTAGCGCTCGGTGTGCATGACGTGCTGCGTAGGGTCGTCCTCCTCCACCAGGCGGAAGGTATCGATACCCACCTCGAGCTCGACGGCGGCAAACTTCGCACCCTTGGCCTCGATAGCGGCCATGAGCTCGGGAGTAAAGTGAAGACCCGCCGTAGGAGCGGCAGCCGAGTGCTCCTCCTTCATGGCGTAGACGGTCTGGTACTTCTCGGGATCGCCCTCGTAATCGGTAATGTAGGGCGGCAGCGGCACGTGGCCGGCAGCGTGGATGGCCTCGTCGAGCGTGCGCGGGTCGCCGGCGGCATTGCAACCGGCCGGCTCAAAGCGCACCAGACGGCCACCGCGGCTATCGGTAACAAAGTCGACGACCTCGGCCGTCAGCACCACGGGCGCGCCCTCGGGCGCATGGGCGCCGCCCGCACGATACTCAATCTGAGCACCGGGCTTCAGGCGCTTACCCGGCTTGACCAGGCACTCCCAAACGTGACCCAGCGGATGCACATCCTCGCGGCGCTTGAGCAGCAGCGTCTCGACCACGCCGCCCGAGCCGGCCTTGCGACCGATCAGGCGGGCCGGCATCACGCGCGTCTTGTTGATGACGAGCACGTCGCCCGGCTCGATATAGTCGATGATGTCGCGGAAGATGCGGTGCTCAACGGTACCACCGTGCTCCAACGGCGTTCCCGCCCGGGAGCCCTTGCGATCCACCACCAACAGGCGGCAGGAGTCGCGCGGCTCGGCAGGAGCCTGTGCAATCAGTTCCTCAGGAAGGTTATAGTCAAAATCATCGGTACGCATAGACACGTCGGATACTCCTTATATAGCTAAAGTCCGCTCTACATCCTAGCAGGCTGACGTCCCAAGTGAACTACTTTTTGGCGGCTTTGCGCTCGTCGCGGATGCGGGCGCGGTCCATGGCCGCCTCGACGGCCGAGAATCGGCAGCCGCAGTAGTTCTGCCGATACATGCCCAGCTCGCGCGAACGGCGTGTCGCCTCGGGGTAATACGGGCGAAAATCGCGAATCACCGGGGTGAGCCCATGTGCCGCCGCCAAGCGCTCAAGCACGTCATTGCAGGTATCGAACAGCTGGTACGGCGAGACGGCGAGCGTCGTGCCCACAAACTCAAACCCGCGCTCCTGGGCCACGCGGCACGCCTCGGCCAAGCGCAAGGCATAGCACGCGCGACAGCGACGAGGCCGATCGGCGCCCAGCGGTGCCACGCCGGCCTCCCAGCGCTTCCGGTCCTCCCCCGCCTCGATAAGCTCGATGTCGCCATCGGCACACCACCGGCGCAGCTCGTCCAAACGCCGCTGCCATTCATCGTGAGGCTGAATATTGGGGTTTGTCCAGCAGATTGTGGGCTCAAACCCTTCCTCGCGCAGCAGGCGGACCGGCTCAAGCGAGCACGGCGCACAGCACGCATGCAGCAACAACGGCTTCATCGACATCTCCTCACCCAAAAAAGCGCACGCCGAAGGACGTGTCCTCGCAGGCAACAATGCGGCGGTCGCGCAAGATGGTCCGCACGTAATACCAGTCGCCCACACAGCCCGACAAATGCAAGCCGGCCGCCAGGTAGCACAGCAGCGGATGGCCCGAAAACGCAAACCCCAGGGCAAGCGTTGTCGTCACAACAACCGTCGGTGCCAGGCAAACCGCCACGTACCGCCGGCGAGAATACACAACGCCTTCGGCGCAGGCATAAATCATCGCTGTCTCGCGATTCGCCCCAAAGGTCACCTTCGCGCCCGCAGGCGCCAGCAGCTTAAAAAACACAACGTGCACCAGCTCGTGCACGGCGAACGACGCCATTGAGATCGCAGCCAAGCCGACTATCCAGCCCACGACCGCCGTCCAACCGCCCGCGTCAGCCGCATCCAGGTCCGCGGGTCCGCCCAGCAGCATAAACACCGGCACCAGGCACACGGCAAATGCGCCGAGCACGGCCATCCCCCACACAAAGCAGGCGTGCAGAAAATCCTCGTCCTCAAACGCATGTATGTTGGAAATCTCATTCATAGCATCTTAGGATAGCGCCCCTGCCACGTACCCGTCCGCATGTGCGATAATGTCGAACGATATGCACGAATTGACCACCGCGTCGCCAGGCCTTGCGCCCGGCCGCGCTCTCACCATATGCGAAGGAGTCCCATGGCATCCAAATACTCCATGAACGACCGTCCCAGCTGGCCTCGCCGCGCCATCGTTACCGCCGGCGAGCCCTACGGCAACAAGGGCCTTCACTTTGGCCACGTCGGTGGCGTCTTTGTCCCGGCCGACTTCTTCGCCCGCTTCCTGCGCGACCGTCTGGGCCGCGAGAACGTCATCTTCACCTCGGGCACCGACTGCTACGGCTCGCCCATCATGGAGAGCTACCGCAAGCTCAAGGAGAACGAGGGCTACGACAAGTCCATCGCCGAGTATGTCGAGTCCAATCACTCCCGCCAGGCCGCGACCCTCAACAACTACAACATCAGCTGCGATATCTACGGCGGCTCGGGCCTTGAGCCGGCTGCGCAGATTCACAAAGAGGTGACCGCCGAGATTATCGAGCGTCTGCACGAACAGGGCACCATCTCCAAGCGCTCCACGCTGCAGTTCTACGACGCCAAGGCCGGCACGTTCCTCAACGGCCGCCAGGTGATCGGCCGCTGCCCCATCCAGGGCTGCAAGTCCGAGAAGGCTTATGCCGACGAGTGCGACCTGGGTCACCAGTTTGAGCCCGAGGAGCTCATCGCGCCCAAGAGCCAGCTCACCGGCGAGGTGCCCGAGCTGCGCCCGGTAGACAACCTCTACTTCGACCTGCCGGCCTACCTCGACTTTATGAAGACCTACACCGCCAAGCTCGCCCAGAACCCGCAGGTTCGTTCCGTGGTCTCCAAGACCATGGAAGAGTGGCTGCTGCCGGCACAGCTCTATATTCAGAACAAGTTCCGCGAGGCCTTCGACGCCGTCGAGGACCAGCTGCCCGAGCACACCGTGCTGGAGCCCGAGGGAAACAAGAGCAGCTTTACCGTCACCTTCCCCAGCTGGAAGGAGCGCGACGACGCCCATGCGGTGCTCGCCAACGGCGGCGTGCGCTTCCGCAGCGGCAAGGCGCTCGTGCCCTTCCGCATCACCGGCAACATCGACTGGGGCGTTCCGGTGCCCGAGGTCGATGGCGTCTCCGACGTCACCTGCTGGTGCTGGCCCGAGAGCCTGTGGGCGCCCATCAGCTATACGCGTACCGTGCTCGCGCGCGATGCCAAGGCCGCCGGCGTGACCGAGGGCGTCGCCGCCCAGGATGCCGCCCTCATGGGCGAGCCCGCTGCCGACTCCACGCAGGTGCCCGCGCCCACCTACCAGCACAGCTCGCTCGACTGGCGCGACTGGTGGTGCTCTGACGACGCTCAGATCTACCAGTTTATCGGTCAGGACAACATCTACTTCTACTGCATCGCGCAGACCGCCATGTGGGAGGCCCTAGGCTGGAACCTCACGCAGAGCACCGTCAGCGCCTGCTACCACCTGCTCTACATGGGCAAAAAGGCCAGCTCGTCCTCGCAGACTCCTCCCCCGCCGGCAGACGACCTGCTCCACCACTACACCTGCGAGCAGATGCGCGCGCATTGGCTGTCGCTCGGCCTGTCCGAGAAGCCGGTGAGCTTTAGCCCCAAGGCATACGACACGCGCGTGACCGGCAAGGACAAGGACGGCAACGAGGTGCGCGCCTGCGACGACAAGCGCGTTATCGACCCCGCCCTTAAGGAGAGCGCGCTGCTGACCGGCGTGTTCAACCGCCTGGCCCGCAGCTGCTTCTACGGCGTCGCCGTCAAGGAGGGCGACGAGAGTCCCTATCGCAACGGTTGCATCCCCGCCGGTGCCGCTTCTGACACCGTGGTCGAAGCCGCCCAGCAGGCGGCCCTCGCCTTTGAGCAGGCCATGTACAAGTTCGAGACGCACCGAGCGCTCGCTGTGTGCGACGACTACCTGCGCGCCGCCAACAAGCGCTGGAGCGATGCCTCCAAGGCCGCCAACAAGCTCGAGGGCGAGCCGGCCAACGCCGCCATGACGCAGGCCCTCGTCGACGCCTTTACCGAGCTGCGC
>DBGFJU010000017.1:0-23240 GCA_048529485.1 Collinsella aerofaciens
TGCTCACAAGGCCCTCGGTTGCCTGGGCATCTAGCGCAGCGATTTTATCGTGAGCGAGGACGGCCCCGTCATCCTCGAGACCAACACCATTCCCGGCATGACCGATACGTCGCTGTATCCGGATGAGATTCGCCACACAGACGACATGACGTTCCCGCAGGTCTGTGACAGCCTGATCCGTATGGGCCTTCGTCGAGCGGGCATTGCATGCTAATCGAGGACGCGGTTTCGTCAGGAACGCCGCAGTTTGTCATCGACTCCTATGCCACGCTTGCCGAACGCGCCAAAACGCAGTCCTTCGGCCTTATCGAGGAAGATGTGATTGTCCTCGATACCGAGACCACAGGTCTTTCGGTGCAGGACAACGAGCTGATCGAGATCTCGGCGGCCCGTCTTTCGGGCCGCGAGATCGTCGACCGCTTCGATACCTTCGTGCATCCCAAGCAGCTAATTCCCGCCGAGATTACCGAGCTCACGAGCATTACAAATGCCGATGTGGCAGATGCCCCGTCGGCCGCTGAGGCCGTCGCCGCTCTCGCCGATTTTGTCGGTGGTTGCCCGGTGATCGCACATAACGCCACGTTCGATCGCTCGTTTATCGAGTCGGTCAAAGGCGGCGTCAACGTGAGCGATATCTGGATCGATTCGCTGGCGCTGTCGCGCATCGCGCTTCCGCGCCTGGCCTCGCACAAGCTGTCTTTTATGGCCGATCTGTTTGGCTGTGACTCGGTATCACACCGTGCCAATGCCGACGTCGACGCCCTGTGTGGCGTATGGCTTGTGTTGCTCGTGGCGCTCACCGACTTGCCCCAGGGCCTCATGGCGCGCCTAGCCGACATGCATCCGGATGTGCCTTGGTCCTATCGTCCTATCTTCTCATTCTTGGCGGGGCAGAACCCTGGTTCTATCTTCTCTCTCAGCGCCGCTCGTGCTGACGTTCTCAAGGCCGATCGCGCCGACGATCGGGTGGACGCCGACGAACTGCCGGTCCTCAAGATGCCGAGTCGTGAGGAGATTGAGGCAGACTATGCGCCAGGTGGCCTGGTCAATCGCATGTATCCCACCTACGAGCCGCGTGATGAGCAGATCGCGATGGCGCTCGAGGTCCGCGATGCGCTGGTCACGGGCACTCATCGTGTAATTGAGGCGGGCACGGGCGTCGGCAAATCGATGGCCTATCTGGTGCCTTTTGCCGAGGCAGCGCGCCGTAACAACATCACGGTTGGTATTGCGACCAAATCGAACAATCTTGCCGACCAGCTCATGTACCATGAGCTGCCAAAACTTGCCGAGCAACTGGACGGTGGTCTGTCATTTTGCGCTCTCAAGGGGTATGACCACTATCCATGCCTGCGCAAGCTTGAGCGCATGAGCCGCGGCCAGGTCGAGATTACCACCAAGCGCGATCCGGCGGACACGCTCACGGCGGTCGCGGTCATTATGGCGTACGTCTGCCAATCAGCCGATGGCGACCTCGACTCGCTCGGCATTCGGTGGCGCAGCGTCAACCGCCCCGACTTTACGACGGCCTCGCGCGAGTGTGCTCGTCGCCTCTGCCCGTTTTTCCCTGATAAATGTTTGGTCCACGGCGCTCGCCGTCGTGCAGCGCATGCCGACGTGGTGGTCACCAACCATTCCCTGCTGTTCCGCAATGTCGCGGCCGAGGGCAGGATTTTACCTCCGATTCGTCATTGGGTAATCGACGAGGCCCATTCCATCGAGCGCGAGGCGCGCCGTCAGTGGGCGCGCGTGGTGTCGGCGGACGAATCACGCGTTCTGTTTGAGCGCCTGGGTGGCTCGAGCACCGGTGCGCTAAGCCAGGTCTCCCGTGATTTGGCAACCTCCGAGGGCTCTACGCTCTATCTGGGCCTTACTGCCAAGGCGACGTCGACGGTTGCGCGCGCGAGCATGGCAATCGCCGACGTGTTCGATGGCGTTCGCGAGCTCGGCCGCCGTGCCCGTGGGGGTTATGACAATGCCAATCTATGGATTGGCCCCGAGCTGCGCGAATCTGACGACTGGCATGATTTCTTACAGTCGGCCTACGCTGCCATCGACGTATTGGAACAGGCTGACAAGAGCGTCGACGCGCTGGTGCAAGCCGTCGCCGCCGACAAGCCCGAGGTTGTTGTCGACCTGGGTGATATCTCGCGCCGCCTGCACGAGCTGGCCGAGAACCTCAAACTCATCATTGATGGCACCGATGAACACTACGTGTATTCGCTGCAGGTCAATCGCAGGCTGCGTGCCGGCGGAGAGTCAATGACCGCAGAGCGCATCGACATTGGCGAGGCCTTGGCAACCGAGTGGCTGCCCGAGGTTCACACGGCTATCTTTGCCTCGGCGACCATGACGGTGTCCAAAAGCTTCGAACACTTTAACCACGCGGTCGGCCTCGATCGCATCGGCGCTTCAACATCCTCATCGCTGCACTTGGACTCGAGCTACGACTTCGATTCGAACATGGCTGTAGTCGTTGCGGGCGATATCCCCGATCCGCGCGATCGCGAGAGCTATCTTACGGCGCTCGAGCGCGTGCTGGTCGACGCCCATCTTGCCATGGGCGGATCGGTGCTCACACTGTTCACCAATCGGCGCGACATGGAAGACCTGTACGCCCGCGTTGAGCCCAAGATGGCCCGTGCGGGTCTGGAGCTCAACTGCCAGCAGCGCAACTCATCTCCTCGTCGCCTGCGCGATCGGTTTATCAACGAGCCGACTTCATCGCTTTTTGCGCTTAAGGCCTTCTGGGAGGGGTTCGACGCCAGCGGCGAGACGCTGCGCTGCGTCATCATTCCCAAGCTGCCGTTCTCGAGTCCCACGGACCCGCTCTCGTGCGAGCGCAACCTGCGCGAAGACCGCGCTTGGGCGCGCTATTCGCTGCCCGAGGCGGTGCTCGAGGTCAAGCAGGCGGCCGGCCGCCTTATCCGCTCGTCGACCGATTGCGGCGTGCTGATTCTGGCCGACCCGCGCCTGGTGACGAAGGGCTACGGAAAGAAGTTCTTAACGTCGCTGCCCACGAGCTCCTACCAGCGCATCGAATCGGCGCAGATCGGGCACTATCTGCAACTGTGGCGCGCACGCCACGAGCGGCGGCGCTAAAGCGGACAGACGAGGGTTTTTGCCATATCGCACAGGCGCTTTGACAGGGCGGGGTCATCCAAGATGCGGATGGCTCCGCCCGCTGCGATTACCTGGCTCAGTAGCCAACGCTCGGAGCCGTAATGCACAGTTACCGTTGCCATGTCTGCCCCGCCGCGCTCGATTAGGGTGATGCCGGCCCAGTCCAGATGCTCCGCCATATCGAATGGCATCAAGAGCTTTGCGCTGCGCTGCGTCCGGGCAAGGGAATCGTGGAGGGATGCGACGTCCGGTGTGTGAGGCACGACGGAGTCTTCCGTCAAGGCGAGTCCCTCGATTTTATCCATGCGATAGGTGCGCTGCTCATCGACTGTGATGTCCCAGGCAATCAGGTATGTTTGGTCGCCGTTTGCCGTAATGCGCAAGGGGTCGACCAGACGCTCGCGTGGCCGTGCATCGTCCATCGAGCGATATGAGATGCGGCAGCGAACGCCGTCCTGAATGGCACAGCTCAGCTGCTGCCAGTGCGACCCGTGGTTGACGGTGTCAAAGACGCGCTGGTTATAGCCGAGCTCTTCGGGTAGAAGGGCGTGTCGAATCCGAGCTGCCGTCTGCGGCTCGATCCCCAACGATTCAAGTTCGTGGTTGAGCACAGCGCCCTCGGCTGCACTCAAGCGCAACGGTAGCACACGCCCGGCGTCACCAGTGAGGACCACACGCTCGCCGTGGCATTCGCAGATGATGCGCGCACCAGATTCTCGGTCCGCGAGCGTCGAGACGATCTCGAGAATCTCGTCGAGCGATACTCCCGTGATGTCAAAGCGGCCGCAAATCTCGGTTCGTGTCATGCCGCTCTCGCCGGCGGCGTAGAGGGCCTCCATGATGTCGATGGCGCGCGAGAGTCTCTGCTCGCTGGTGAGTTTACGCACGGGCATACTCGTGCACCGTCCTTTCAATGAGGTGGTTCCACGCCTGCTTGAGCGATTTGGGGGCCATGGGCCTCATGCCGTCCATGGCGTGGGCCATGCAAAATGAGGCGGCGGCTTCAAGGTCGCGCACGTCAACGGTCCAGATCCATCCCGCATCGGTGTGTGTGAGCTCACCTCGCCCGCGCGTGAGGCCGTTGATCATATCGATCTGCGTCTGAGGGGCGAACGAGAACGTGGCTGCAACGGGCGGTCGGTCGGCGAAATCGAATTCAAAGAACAGATAGTCGTTGAGATTGAAGTCCGCAGGGATGGCGTAGGCCTTCGAAGGACGCCATGCGCGAACGATACGGTCGCAGCGGAATGTCCTGATGTCGTCGGTGACATTGTCGAGGCCGCAGAAGTACGCCACGCCCTCGCGTTCGAACATGCCGTAGACACAGACGGTACGTTCTTTCTGCTCGCCGCGTCCGTTCTGATATAAAAATCGCAGCGCGCATCGCTCGGCAAAGGCGCTCCATACCGCATCGACGGTGGGAGAGCGGCGGATCGGTACTTCGTCCACCGTCGTCCTGCCGGTGAGGTGGGCAATTTTGGAGCGAATATCGGCAAGCGGCGCGGCAAAGGTGGAAGAGCCGGCCGCTAGCGTCTGGTCGATGGCGTTGAGTAGGATATCGGCGTCGTCTGCGGTGATGAGGCCGCCTGCAGCAAACGTGTGCTCGCGGTCGATTGTCCACGAGCTTTCCTCGGTCTCCTGCGCACCGGCGGGGCGAACCTCCTTGATTAAGATGCCACGCTCGAGCAGTTTGTCACGATCGCGCCGAAACTTGCGCTTATCCGAGTCGATATTGCCCGAGCCATATCCCAGGTCAGAATCCAAGACGATCTGCTCGGTCGTCAGCGGTTCGGGGGAGCTGTTGAGCACAAAGAAAAGATTGAGGATGCGCTGAGCCGTTTTATCGAAACCGGGCTCCGAATTCCCCTTTTTAATTGTCGCGGTCGCGTCGCTTGCCGTCATAGAGTCCTCGCATGAGAAGGTGGTTTGCTGCCATGATTTTAGTCCGATATGGAGATTAGGCTATATCCTTGTCCGCTCGGGGCGTTAAGATGGCCCGAATTCGGTCGTTTGCGCTCGCTCGGGGTATACTTTCGACTATATACGGTTCTAATGTGCATGCATTGGGCCTATTTGTCGGATTATGGATGTGGAGCGCACATGGCGAACACCCAGAACTATATTAACCACCTGCTGCAGAACACCGGCATTACGCCGGCATGCAGCGAAGAAGAGCGCTTGGCTGCCGAAGATATCGCTCAGATCTTCCGCAACCACGGCTTTGACCCCGAGGTTCAGGAGTTCAATGCCCCGGCGCCCAGTAGGTTGGCATTTGCCGTTACCGGTATTCTTGCGTTTGCCGGCGCCCTGCTGATGGGCATCGGCGGCGGTATCGGCTTGGTCGGCACCTTGCTGGCCATTGTCGGCGCCGTTCTTTACGTGCTCGAGCGCACGGGCCACCCCGTGGTTTCGCGCCTGGGCAAGACGGGCGTGAGCCAAAATGTCATCGCCTACCACAAGGCCTCGGGCCCGCTCGCGTCCCCGCGTAACCGCCCGGTGGTCGTTGTCGCACACTACGACTCTCCCCGTGCTGAGCTGCTCGCCCGCGAGCCCTATGCTTCGTATCGTGCGCTCATCGCCAAGCTGTTGCCCGTTGCCACGATTGCCCCTGCTGCCGTTGCCATCCTGCGTATCCTGCCGCTCCCCGGCGCGCTCAAGGTTCTGCTGTGGATTGTCGCGATCCTCGCTTCCCTCGTTGCACTTGCCAACGCGGCAAACATCATCTCTAACCGCCATGTTCTTCCCTATACGTCCGGCGCGGTGTGCAACAAGTCTTCTGTCGCCGCTATGCTCGGCGTTATGGACAACGTTGCTCCCTTCCAGGGCGAGAACGAGTTTCCCGACGATGTTCCGTTCGATACCTATTTTGGGGAGCAGAAACGTCGTGCCGAGGAAATGGCGCGCGCGGCGGCGGAGTATGCCGCGGCCCAGCAGCAAAACGACTACGGCAACACCATCGAGTACGAAGAGCCTACCTACGCCGAGGACGAGTTCGGTCAGCCGATTGCTCCCGACGCTCAAACCGAGCCCGAACAGGGCGAGGCTTTTGACGAGCAGATTGAGGGCTTTGAGGGTGCGTCTGCCGACGAGACGCTGATTGGCGCCATCGTGCCCGAGGATCAGAATCAGGCTGTCCAGGCCGAAGAGTTCAATGACGAGGTTCCCGCTGCTGAGCCGGCGGAGGAGCCTGCCGCGGCCGAGCCCGAGCCCAAGCTCTATCGCAACGCCGCCGGCAACATTCGCTTTGGTTCGGATGCCATCCGTGCACTCGGAATGCTTCCCGAGTCCTGCACGCTCGATTACGAGGAGGGCGAGGAGCCGACGTTTGAGCCCGAGCCTGCGCCCGTTGTCACTGCGGATGATGAGTCTGCCGCGGTTACCGCTGCCGTTGCCGAGCCCGAGGCGGTGTCCGCGATCGATCCCGCGGCAGGACTGGACATTTTGGCTCCCGCCGCGCCGGCGCAAGACGTTGCGGACGAGTCTGACGACGATTACGTTGAACAGCCGAGGCGCGTGTCTTACGAGAGCGATACTGATTTCTCTGCCGAGATTCCCGCGGCAACGCCCCATGCCGACATTGCATCCGCGTTCTCGTCGATTGGCGCCAGCGCTTCCAACTTCTTTAAGGGTGCGTTTGCAAAGGGCAAGAAATTTGTCGACGATTTCGAGGAGAAGCGCGCTGCCGCACGCGAGGCTGCCGAGCAGGAGGCTATCGCTCAGCAGCAGGCAGCCGAGGCGGCACGTGAGCTCGCGGCGCAAGAGTTCGAGCAGAACGAGGCTATGCAGTCCGCGCCCGTCGAAGCCGCCGAAGCTACAACGTCCTTTGAGTCCCAGCAACCGGCGTCCGCGGATGTTGTTGAAGCGACGACGTCTTTCGAGGCTCAGCAGCACGTCGATAGCACCATGTCGTTTGATGCCGCGCAGTTCGATTCCACGATAACGTTTGAAAAACAGGGCACCGCGATTGCCGAGCCCCTTCCTGTTTCCGATGAGCAGGGCGACGCGGCAGACGATGACGAGCCTGTTGATGCTGCCGAAATCCAAGATGCCGCCGAGGACGAGCCCGTCGAGGCCAACTCTGACGAAGAGCAATACGCGGCAGCCGAGCAAGATGATTCGACCGAGGTCGAGCAGGAGGAAGTGCCTGCGGTTTCCGAGACTCCCGAGACGGATGAGTTGAGGCCTTATTCCACGCAGATTTTCACCATGCCGACCCCGAGTGGTTCCGGTGCCACGGTTGCCAATGTCGCTCCCACCCAGGACGAAACGGTCGATTCCCTTATGGCCCAGATTTCCTCCCAGGCATCGCCGCGCCCGCAGATGAATGTTCCCGATCCGGCGTCGGCACCGTCGCCTGCACCTTCCTCGTCTCCGCTGGCTTCGGTCCCCGATCCGTCGCTGCCGTCTATGAAGCAGGCAAACGTTGCGTCTCGCACGTCGCTGTTCGACCTTCCCGACCCCTCCGCACAGGTCAACGATCCCTTTGCTACTGCCCAGGGCCCCGAACCCACATCGGCACCCGTTGCGCCTCCTATGCCCGTTGCGTCGGGCGCACAGCCGATCGAGACCATTTCGGCTCCCGCCCCGGCGGCACCCAAGTCTCGTAAGCGCGGCCTGGGTGGTCTGTTCGGCCGTAAAAAGAAAAACGAGCAGGACAGCATGAGTGACTGGCTGGGCGTCGAAGACGATTACGATGCCAAGAAGTCCGGTCGCGGTATCGGTTCGTGGGATAACTTCGAGGACGATAACGATGGCTGGAAGGGTGGCGCTACGTCTTCCGATGGCGCTTCTTCCGAAGATATGCTCTCGGCTGTCGCCTCTATGGGCGATGATGAGCTGCTCGGTCACGATATCTGGTTTGTGGCAACGGGCGCCTCGGATTGTGATGGCGCTGGCATGAAGGCCTTCTTGGCTTCGCATCGCGATAAGCTTCGCGGCGTATTCTTTATCAATCTTGAATCCGTCGGCGCCGGTAGGCTTTCGGTGGTGACGGTCGAGGGCGAACAACAACTGCTCAAGGGCGATCGCCGCATCATGAACCTGGTCAGCAAGGTCTGCAAGTCGTTCCATGTCGATTGTGGCGCGCTCGAGATGCCCTATGCCAAGACCGATGCCTATGCTGCGCTCGAGGCGAGCCGCCGAGCCCTTACCATCGCCGGCGTGGACGGCACGCGTCTGGCTTGCGCTCGTACCGAGGACGACCTGCCCCACAATGTCAACCCGACGAACATTGCTACGGTATCCGAGGTCGTGACCGAGGTTATCCGCCGTTCGTAGACGGAGCTCTAAGGAGTCAACGTGTTTTCGTATATTAAGCGCCATTGGCCTGTCTACGTGATTTTGACCTTGATTGCCATTGCGTTAGGATTTGGGGCTGCCTACATCGTGGGTGCAAAGGGCTCGACCCCCGCCTCCGCAATCAGCGAAGAGGTGGAGCAAGAACAGAGTACGGGTGCCGATGGGATTCCTGAGTCCGAGCAGGCAATCGTTGATGGTGGATCTTCGTCTGCAGAGTAGATGCGGCGATTTACATGATTGAAAGCGGGCGAGCCAGGGGACTGGCTCGCCCGCTTTTTCATCGCGCTAGCGCTTCTTTGGGATCGACCTAAGGCGAGCGAACCATAGGGCTGCGGCACCCGAGGTCAGGAGCGCGGTGATGCAAGCGGCGATGGGAACTGATCCTGTTGCCGGTAGGTCCTGCGGTAGGGTACAGCGTTGAATGACGCTGTCCTCGTCATGTGACTCAAGTTTATCGCCGCCACCGTTGCGGCAAAGATCGACGCGCGCGCTGTTGGTGAGTGCGGTTTGGGGCGTATAAGCCGACGTTGCCTGCATGTGTACGACTGCGCCCCGAGCGTCTGTGCCAAGGATTGCTTTGGCATCGTCAAGGTCGTCGTGCTCATCTTTGAGATCATCGCGGGTCCAAGAATCCGCATCGCTTCGAGTCGTAAAGTCGGCGGCTACCGCACCGTATTCAATTCGAATGCCTGTTACGACGGTATTGGATGCAAGGTCGAGCTCTTCCGCCTCGAGTGTGGTGGATTCCGTGGTCGAGACATCCGCCTTCCAGAGGCGCCAGCCGTCGTAATCGACGAGGCGGCAGTCCTCACCAAGGCTCTCTTTTACTTCGTCGGACTCAAGCCAAGGATTTTCGTGTCCATCGTCAAGTGTCGCGTTCGCCGGCTCATCGACGTCTGTCGAGTCCAACGGCGTCGTGCGATACCACACGTTGCACAGACCGTTGAGATCGCCGATGGCGACGGGGGTTTCGATTGAGATGAATCTCGCCGTGCCGTCTTTGGCGCACTCAAGATCATCGGTAATCGTTAACTCATCAACCCAAGTAGCGGAATCGTTTCGAGCGTCGATGGTATAGGAGAAAAGTCCATCCGTATTAGTTTGCGTCGCGGCGCGATTTTTACCATCGCCGTTAGCCAACAGGCCCTTTTCGATAGGTTGGACAAGTTCCTGACGCTTGTCGACCTGTCCCTTGATCTCGATGGGCGCATCCTTCATCGCGACGGATTGGACTTCTCCCGTATCCTTTATTTCAAACGTTATTTCCTCGGCAAGGTCATAGGTCCGCGGAGACATCATTTCGCGCAACGAGTAGGTGCCGGGTGCAAGATGTTCGACGCGGTGTGGCTTGTCGGATGAGGTCCAGGAGTCTATTTCGGTTTTATCGGGACCATATAAGGTGAGTTGTGCGCCTTCCACTTCCTGCTCACCGCTTGCATCGACCTTGGAGATATCAACCTTGGTGTAATCGTCGGATACGTTAAGCCGTGCTTCTACAACGGGTGTTTTCTGGTCGGCATAAGTAAGGTCGACAATATGGGTTGTCCGATCGAGCAAGAAGCCTGCCGGCGCTTGAGTCTCGACAACCTCGTAGCGTGCGGTGCCAAGTCCCAGCGGGAGGTTGTCCGCGCGTGCTTCTCCAGTTTCATCCGTCGTGATGGTAGCGACAGTCTCACCGTCGAGCGCGGCAATGCTACCGTCGGGGCGCACGATATCACTCAAGGCACGGATCTCAAAGACGGCGCCCGCGAGGCTGCTGCCGTCTATGGCATCGGTTTTAACGATCCTGATGTTTCCGGTCGCGGCGTGGTCATAATACGAGGCGATTGCAACGGGCGTTAGGTTCATGTCGGCGGGTATGTTTACCTCGATCTCCTCGCCGACAAGATAGGGCTCTTTGGCCGAGGTTTCGCGTACATAATAGGTGCCCGGCACGAGCGATTCGGGCAGTGTGACGGTCCCGGTCGCGTCAGTCGTAAAGGTGTCCATTACGTTATGTGTTGGATACCAGCAAGTTTGTGAGACAGATTCGTGATTGCTGTCGAGTAGTTGGAAGGTGAATCCGGCTAGTGGAACAGAAGCGCCTGTTTGGGCATCGCGTTTTACAATCTGGAGATGCGTCGACAGAGCGTGGTTGTCCACGATATATTGAAGCTCGGCGCCGTTGGAAATCTGATTGGCCCCGACGGTCCATTCCCCTGCACGTTTAAAACCCTCGGGGACGGTTTCCGGAACCTCGCGAACCGTGTAGCCGGCACGGTCGTATGGGACGGCTCCGTGGACACCGGCGGGTCGCTTGCCTGCGCCGAACCATGCTTCGGGCTGATCTTTGGTGGAGGCAAAGCCATAGACGTTTGTGGTCAGTGTGCCAACAACCTGCTGAGAGCTGTTGCTGACAACCTCAAAGACAACACCTTCCGCCGGCTGCTCCAGGCCGGATTGGTCGCTATTGCCGTAATCCTTGAATTTGGAAATCTCAAGGTTAAACGCAATGGGGATATCGGAAACGCGAGATTCGATCTCGACCACGCCTGAATCGCCGAGCTGGTCGGCTCCAACGGTATAGGTCCAGCTGTCGTTGGATGGCAGGTAGCCCTCGGGGGTTTTTGATTCGTAGATGGTAAAGGTTCCTAAGGGGACATCGGCGAGGGTGGCCCGACCGCTTTCGTCGGTCGTGAGGATTTGTGCCCATCCAGGGGTTGATTGCGACACACACGTGAACTCTGCTCCTGCGAGTGAAGATCCCACCTGGGGGCCGGCATTCGTCGCGGCATCGAGTTTTACGATACGCAGATTGATGGTGCCAGGCTGTTCATCAATGGCGACCCGCCCGCCGTCATTCCCCGTGGTAAAGGCAATACGATCGTGGCGGGGGACATAGCCGGCCGGCGCCTTCGTTTCAACTAGGTAGTATGCCGTGTTGGGCAGAAGTGTTGCTTGCGCTCGACCGTTGCTGTCCATCTTGATGGTGCCGACACGCGCGCCGCTGGCGCTCTCAAAAATATCGAATGTTGCCCCGGTAAACTGATAGGTATTGTTTCCGCTGGTAATAACGGTGTTAGCAGACTGCTTTTGGAAGGAAACAGAGACCGCCGGCAGTACATAGAGCATGTCTTGACGTTTGCTGCCGCCCGATACGGCCCCTAGATAGCGTCGCGCGCGGTGCGGAGCGGCTTCGATGCTTCCTGATTTTGCGCTGTCGTGGAGCCACCGCGCAGCCGCCACGACTTCATTGTCGGCGGTAAAGTGTCCGCTCTTGGTTTTACCCTGAGCGGTCGTGTAGGAGTAGGTGCCGTCGACATGGGTAGTGCCGTTGAGCATCCATACGGCAAGCTGGGTGGCGGCGCGGGCGCGATCGGGTGAAAGATGGTAACCGCCAAACGACGTGGTGGTGGGGTATCCGTGACAAACGATTGCCGCGAACTCGTCGTCGAGCCACACCCAGCCTTGATCAAAGTTGAGCCATGGGCCGCCCGGTTTGGTGGGGCCGGGGCGCTCCTGGTTCATGCAGTAGGCAATCGAGGTGTCTTGAGCTTCATACTTGCCGATGAAGAAGGGCCCACAATCATCGCTAATAGTGCGGAAGCCGAGCTGGTCGTAGCCATCGACGGCAAATGCGGCTCCCGGTGCCAGGCAGCCGAAAAGCAGGAAGAGGAGCAGGAGCAGCGGACCTGTTGCGATTGCGCTGTGGACAGAGTGCGTGGGTGAGTTGGACATGGCTGCTCCTTATCCCTCGTGCGTCGCACGGGGAGGCTGCGACGCGTAGGATGAGGCTACCCCCGAGGTTCATGCGGGTAAGTACCGGAGCCTGACCAAAAGCTTGCCCAATTCCTGACAAATTGAGCTCAAATACAACAATCAAGCAAAAGTGCAGGTAGAAGATAGGGAGAACAGGAGGCCAAAGGTCCTCATCTCCACAATTGACGCGATTTTCCAACGAATCTCCACAGCTAAAACAAGCATCGCCACCCTTGTATCGAACAAGACAACCGCGTTATACTATCCCCCACATATGCGGGCATCGCCAAGTGGTAAGGCATCAGCTTCCCAAGCTGACACTCGCGGGTTCGAGTCCCGTTGCCCGCTCCATTCGAATTTCAGGCACGGTAACGTTTCGTTACCGTGCCTTTTTCAATAAAGTGCCGGGACTCGAACCCGACAGGGTGCGAGCGCTAAATAAACGCGAAGCGTTTATAGCGAGCAGGCAAGGTCGCCGATAGGCGGCCGCAGCCGGTGCGGATTTGCGAAGCAAATACGCGGACGTCCCGTTGCCCGCTCCATCAGCAAAGGAAGACGTGGGGACGGACAATTCGGCGGAGTCTTCCCCTTCGGCTTCGTGAAGCTGAGGGGCTCGCCTGAAGCCGGTGCGTATTTGCGAAGCAAATACGCGGATGTCCCCATGGCCGCTCTTGCGGCAAAATGTTAGGTTAATGCCTACTGCCCATACTTGCACCTGCGCACGGTACAATGGTTGGGTTACGACCAACGTGCCAATAACCAAAAAGGAGCCGCCATGATCGATCGCTATACCCGCCCGGAGATGGGACACATCTTCTCCCTCGAGAACAAGTACGCCATTTGGCAGGAGATCGAGGTTCTGGCCTGCGAGGCCCAGGCGGAGCTCGGCAAGATCGGTATTTCCAAAGACGAGGCCCAGTGGATCCGCGACCATGCCAACTTTGAGAAGGCGAAGGTCGATGAGATCGAGGAGGTCACGCGTCACGACGTCATTGCCTTCCTGACCAACATGAAGGAATACATCGATGCCGATGTTCCCGAGGGCGACCCCAAGCCCAGCCGCTGGGTTCACTATGGCATGACCAGCTCCGATCTGGGCGACACGGCTCTGTGCTACCAGCTCACCCAGGCCTGCGACCTGATCATCGAGGACGTCAAGAAGCTCGGCGAGATCTGCAAGCGTCGCGCCTTCGAGGAGCGCAACACGCTCTGCGCTGGCCGTACTCATGGCATCCATGCCGAGCCGATGACCTTCGGCATGAAGTTTGGCTCTTGGGCCTGGGAGCTCAAGCGCGATCTGGATCGTCTTGAGGACGCCCGCAAGAATGTTGCCTTCGGTGCTATCTCGGGCGCTGTCGGCACGTACAGCTCCATCGAGCCGTTTGTCGAGGAGTATGTCTGCGAGCACCTGGGCCTGGTTCACGACCCGCTGTCCACGCAGGTTATTAGCCGCGATCATCACGCCTACCTCGCCGGCGTTCTCGCCACCACCGCGGCCACCTGTGAGCGCATCGCTACCGAGGTTCGCAATCTGCAGAAGACCGATACACTCGAGGCCGAGGAACCGTTCCGTAAGGGTCAAAAGGGCAGCTCCGCCATGCCGCACAAGCGCAACCCCATCACCATGGAGAAGGTCTGCGGCCTGTCGCGCGTCGTGAAGGCCAACGCGCAGGTTGCCTTCGACAACGTCGCCCTGTGGCACGAGCGTGACATTTCGCACTCCTCTGCCGAGCGCGTCGCCCAGGCCGACAGCTTCATCGCCCTCGACCACATGTTCCAGTGCCTCATTCGCGTTATCGACGGCCTGCAACTGTATCCCGCCCGCATGATGGCCAACCTCAATAAGACCCGCGGCCTCATCTTCTCTTCCAAGGTACTGCTCGCCCTCGTCGACACGGGCATCACCCGCGAGGACGCGTACGCCATTGTGCAGGAGAACGCTATGGCAACCTGGCACGAGGTACAGGATTGTGTCTCCGGCCCCACCTTTAAGGAGCGTCTCGAGGCCGACCCGCGCTGCACCGTCAGTCAGGAGAAGCTCGACGAGATCTTTGATCCGTGGGACTTCCTCACCCGTATCGACACGGTCTTTGATCGTCTGGAGCAGCTGAGCTTCGAGTAGGTTCGGGCATAACGTTAGCTTTTTAGGGCGCTTTGCTGGTAATGTGTGTTGCCGGCAAAGCGCCTCGTTGCATTTAGGGAAAGACGGGGATAATAGTCGTCTCGAATAACATTCTGAGAGGGGATCGCATGATTTCGTTTGATTACAAGCCTCAGGGCGTGTGTGCTCGCAATATTCACCTTGATCTTTCCGATGACGGCAACAAGGTGATGGGCGTTGAGTTTACCGGCGGCTGCGACGGCAATCTCAAGGCTATCTCCAAGCTGGTCGAGGGCGCTCCTGCCGATCGCGTAATCGAGGTTCTCGCCGGTAATACCTGCGGTATGAAAAAGACCTCCTGCGCCGACCAGCTTACACGCGCTATCGAGGCCGCTCGCACCGAGATCGCCTAATGGGTATCGCCGATCACATCAAGAACGGAATATCGCGTCGCGGCTTTGTACTCGGTGGGGCTGCCGCGGGCGCTGCCACGGTGCTTGCCGGATGCTCGAAAAAAACGGGCACCAGCGATGATGCCGCCGGCGAGCCGCAGGTTATCAAGGATGATTCCAAAATCATCTCGATTACGGATGAGTACGAGGCAGTCGACATCGATCTTGAGACGGCGGCGTCGTGGACGCTGCCTCTGGGTACGCTGCTGTACTACTGCGACGGCGATTACGCCGCGGCAATGATGGCGCCCGCATCGGCACTGCACGCCAACACGCTCGGTGTGCTCAACCTGGGCGATGGCTCGCTTACCACATTAATCGAGGATCCTATCGAGGGCACGGGATATGCATTCTACGATGTCCGTGCCGGCGACGGCGTATTCGCGTGGGTTGAGATGAACTTTGCCAATTCATCGTGGAAGCTCTACGCTCAAAATCTGTCGGGCGCTTCGCTCTCTGGCGACGTGGTTGAGCTCGATCGAGGTGGCAAGGACTACGATCCGCCGCTGTTTACGGCGTTCGGGGCATCAGTCATCTGGTATAAAATGCCTTCGGCAGGCGGCAATAAAACGAGTAGTGATTCGTTTTGCTATCGTCGCTCGCTTGATGAATCCAAGGCCGAGGTAATTTGGAAATCGACGGGCCGCTTTGCATCGGCCCCGCGCGCGAGCGACGGCATTTTGACCATCTCGCCGCGTGTCCGCAACGACGAGGGCGTCTACTACGGCATAACGGCAATCGATCTGACCGACGGCAACAACACCAAACGTGCCCAGCTAGTCCTTCCCTCGTCAGTCTCGCCTTTCGAGGCCGTATATATGGGCGATACCTTCGTGTTTTCTATCGAGGCGGCCTATAGTGGCGTGGGCAGCCTGGGCAATATGGGCACATATATCGGTAATGAGGGAGGGCCGTACCTCTTCCTGTCCCGCGAGCCGCTCGCATGTGCGGCTGGCAAGAAGAATAAATACCTTGTTAAGGTACAGGCGTCGCATTTCCTGATCGACACCTCTGCCAAGACCTATGGCTCGCTGCTGTCGCCCGACCGCGCTTTGGAGTATGGCGATTATCCAGCTACGGCGGGAAAATCGGACTCATTCCTTACGTACGCCACGGTGCGCAACAGCCAGGGTATACCAGAGACGGTCACTGCACGTCTATTCTCTCTTTAAGCTTAGAGGGGTTAAAAAGGCGCCAACAGGGGAATAAACGCGTTGTAATTGTGAGTACCGCCCGCCGAGCTGCCGCGTCATAGCGGCATCCGGCGGGCTCAGGTGCGTTAAAATGGGCTTGTTCTTAGCTAATTGAGACAGGGGGGCCGTGTTATGGCTTCAGATGCAAAAAAGATTCTGCTGGTCGAGGATGAGAAGGCAATCCGTGACGCCGTCGCTGCCTATCTCGAGCGCGAAGGCTACTGGGTTGTGGGCGTCGGCGACGGCCAGTCCGCGATCGAGGAGTTCGAGAAGCATCAGTTCGACCTGGTCGTGCTCGACCTTATGCTCCCCAAGATCCCCGGCGAGCGCGTTTGCCGCACCATTCGCGATACCTCGGATGTCCCCATCATCATGCTGACGGCTAAGGGCGAGATCGAGGACCGTATTATCGGTCTTGAGCTCGGCGCCGACGACTATCTGATTAAGCCGTTCTCGCCGCGCGAGCTCGTCGCCCGCGTTCGCGCTCTGTTCCGCCGTGCCCATCAGGCCGACGAGCCCGCCGTCGAGGTACTCGACTTCGGCGATCTGGTCATCGATATCTCGGGCCACAAGATCTTGGTCGAGGGCAAGGAAGTCGATCTGACGGCTTCCGAGTTCAAGCTGCTCACCACGCTTGCCCGTCATCCCGGCCGTGTGTATAACCGCATGGAGCTGGTCGAGAAAGTGCTCGGGTATGACTTTGAGGGCTATGAGCGCACCATCGATAGCCACGTGAAGAATCTTCGCGCCAAGCTGGGCGATGATCCCAAGAAGCCCAAGTGGCTCTACACCGTCCATGGTGTCGGCTATCGCTTCGAGGCTCCGGCCAAGACCGATAAGTCGGACGAGAAATAGGGAAATCACATATGACACCTGCGCGCTTTGAAATCGGACAAAAGCACAAGCAGGAGAGCGAGGCGGGTTCCAAGGCTAGTTGGAACACGCCTCGTTCCGATTCACGGCCAACGATGAGCTATCCCTCGCGCATGGCACTTGCTTTTGCTCTGACATCGCTCATGACGGTATTGGTGCTGGTGGGCGTTGTCTCTGTTGTGTGGGGCACGGTCTTTTCGGATTACACACGCTCCAATATCGTCGAAATCGCAAATTCCGCTGCCGAGAAGTTGGCAACCTCATATGAGGAAAACGGTTCTTGGACCGCGGGAGAACTGCGCACGGTCGCAACGTCGAGTTTGGTTTCCGACGATCTGGGCATGCAGGTCGTCAATAAAAAGGGCGTGATCGTTTATGACGATTCCTGGCCCTCGGCAAGCGCCACCGCCGATGTACGCGAAAACCAGGCTACGATCGACGACACGAGCGGCAAGAGGGCATCGCATAGCCCGGTCTCGTCTGCTCCAACCGACTCCGATAGCGTTGCTAACGTCGAGATTGTAACGTCTTCCGGCGAGCATGTCGGACAGGTAAAGCTGTGGGCCATCGGCTCCGACGCTCTGCTCACCAAGGCGGACTCTGCGTTTAGGGAGAAGACCTTTAACGCCATGGCCCTCGCCGCGGTTGTAGCAATCTGCATTTCGGTCGTTATCGGATCGCTCGTGTCGCGCATGCTCACCAAGCCGATTCATCGCATCACCAGTACCGCAAAGCAAATTCGTGACGGCGACCTGTCGGCTCGCACGGGACTGCGCGGTGATGACGAGATCGATCAGCTGGGTGAGACCTTCGATGAGATGGCCACTTCGCTCGAGAAGGATATGAAACACGAGAAGCGCCTGACTTCAGACGTTGCACACGAGCTTCGCACGCCGCTTATGGCCATGCTCGCAACGGTCGAGGCTATGCAGGATGGCGTGTATCCCACCGACGATGAGCATTTGGAGACCGTTGCTTCCGAGACGCGTCGCCTGGCTCGTCTGGTGCAGCAGATGCTCGACCTGTCGCGCATGGAAAACAGCACGGCTCCGCTCAACCTTGAGCCGGTGGACATGGTTCCTTTCGTGCGTTCCATCGTCAATGCCCAGGAGCGCCTGTTTGTCGACCGCGATCTGCGCCTGCGTTTTGCGGACGAGACCCAGGGTCACGACGATGTCGTCGAGGCCGATCCCGACATGATCACGCAATGTGTTATCAACCTCATGAGCAACGCCATGCGCTACACCCCCGAGGGCGGTTGGGTCGTGGTATCGGTGCTCAGTGACCGCAAGCACGTCAGCATTGCCGTTTCTGATACCGGCATCGGTATTGCCAAGGACGATCTGTCGCGCATCTTCGGGCGGTTTTGGCGCGCCGATGCCAGCCGCGCCCGCGAAGCTGGCGGCCTGGGCGTTGGCCTCGCCGTGACCAAGCAGATCGTCGAGCGTCACCATGGCTACATATCCGTGGAGTCGGAGCTTGGAAAGGGTACGACTTTTACAATTCATCTGCCCCGCGAGCACACGGCAGACGCGGCATCTACTACAATGGAGCACTAGCTTTTCGCTATTCGGTGAAGGAGGGGCTGCGTCTCTGCCGCTCCGAGTTTGCGAAAACATGCGGGAAAGAACCCGCATTTCTGTCGTATTTAGGTAAGGAGTGACTCACGTGACAACGATGGAGCGTCGTCCGGATTCCCGTGGCAAGGTTCGTGATATTTACGATGCCGGTGAAAACCTGCTGATGGTCGCCACCGACCGCATTTCTGCGTTCGACTTCATTCTTCCCGACGAGATTCCGTTTAAGGGAGAGGTACTCAATCGCATCTCGGCATTCTGGTTCGACAAGTTTGCCGACATCGTCCCCAACCATCTCGTTTCCATCGACCCGGCGGATTTCCCCGAGGAGTTTGCTGAGTATCGTGACTACCTCGCTGGCCGCGCCATGCTGGTTAAGAAGGCCCAGACGATTCCTATCGAGTGCATCGTCCGCGGCTATCTGACCGGTTCGGGCAAGAAGACCTACGACGAGAACGGCACCGTCTGCGGCATCCAGCTGCCTGAGGGCCTGACCGAGGCTTCCAAGCTTCCCGAGCCGTTGTTCACGCCGTCCACGAAGGCCGAGATCGGTGACCACGACGAGAACATCTCGTTTGAGCGTTGCTGCGAGATCGTGGGCGAGGACATCGCCACGCAGATTCGTGACCTTTCCCTCAAGATCTACAAGGCTGCCGCCGAGTACGCCGCGACCCGTGGCATCATCATTGCCGACACCAAGTTCGAGTTTGGTGTTATTGATGGCAAGGTCACGCTGATCGACGAGTGCCTCACGCCCGACTCCAGCCGTTTCTGGCCTGCTGCCAGCTACGAGGAGGGCAAGATCCAGCCTAGCTACGACAAGCAATTCGTCCGCAATTGGCTCAAGGCCAACTGGGATATGACGGGGGAGACCCCGCACCTGCCCGCCGAGGTCATCGATGGCACGTCCGAGCGCTATCGCGAGGCCTTCCAGATCATCACGGGCTCCCAGTTCACAAGCATGAAGGAGAACGCATAAGTGAGTACCCGTAGCGCCACGAACAAGCGCACGCAATCCCACGAAGTTACCGGGGTTGCGCGCAAGTCTGCCGCATCTGCTAAGCCCGCCCGCCAAGCAGCGAGCTCCGTTCGCGTCGTGCCGGCTTCGTCTAAGGCACGCCGCAAAGAGCTCGAGAAGGGCGAGAACCTCGAGGGCCTCTCTAAAGAGGAGAAGCGCGCCCGCAAGGCTAAGCAGCGCGCCAAGGAGGACCGCATCTATACGGTGTCGAATATCCTCCTCAAGCAGGACGAGGACTACACCAAGCGCCGTCGCATCTGGTGGATTGTGCTCGCCATTGGCATGGTGCTCGTCGTGGCAATTTGGGCCTCGCTGTACTTCGCTCCCGCTGGCATGGTGTCCAGCCCTGTCCAGATGGTCGGCATCGTTTTGTCCTATGTCATCATCCTAGGTGACTTTATCTACGACTTCGCTCGTATTCGTCCCTTGCGCAACATGTACCGCGCGCAGGCCGAGGGCATGTCCGAGAACAAGCTCAACGCTCTTATCGAGCGCGCAGCTGCCGAGGAGGACAAGAAGGACTCCAAGAAGAAGTAGCGTTTGCATACATACTTATCGCTAAGATATAAGGCGCGTCGTTTTTGCGGCGCGCCTTTTTACTGTTCTATAGATAGATGGAGTGGCACATGATTCGAGCTGCCCTGACGGTCGAAGAGGCCCTGGAGGGTATGAAGTCCCTGGAGCCCAAGATTAAAAACTATGCGCGCCTGGTTGTCCGCAAGGGCGTAAACGTTAAGCCCGGCCAGGAAGTCGTCGTTCAGTCTCCGGTTGAGTGCGCGCCGTTTGCGCGCGTGGTGGTCGCGGAGGCCTATGCTGCCGGCGCCGGCCACGTGACGGTCATCTGGGCCGATGATGCCGTGACGAGGCTCACGTACGAGCATGTCGAGAAAAGCTATTTTGAGCAGACGCCCGAGTGGAAGCGCCTGCAGCTGGATTCCCTGGCCCAGGACGGTGCCTGCTTTATCTTTATCGAGGGTGCGGACCCCGCCGCCCTTAAGGGCATCGATCCCGCTAAGCCCGCTGCAGCTTCTAAGGCAAAGAACACGCAGTGCAAAGTTTTCCGCCGTGGACTGGATTACAACATCAATCCGTGGTGCATCGCCGGCGCTCCGGTCGTGGCTTGGGCGCGCGAGGTGTTCCCGGGAGACGCCGATGAGGTTGCAATCTATAAGCTGTGGAATGCGATTCTGCACACCGCTCGCGCCGATGGCCAGGACCCAGAGAGCGACTGGGAGCTCCATGACGCCGCATTCGAAAAGAACCTGCGTTTCCTGAACGACAATCGTTTCGACTGTCTGCATTACACCGCGGCAAATGGAACCGATCTGACGATTGGCATGACGAAGGGTCACGAGTGGGCCGGCGGCAAGGGCAAGACGCCCGATGGGCACCCCTTCTTCCCCAACATTCCCACCGAGGAAGTCTTCACTTCGCCTGATCGCATGCGCGCCGACGGTATCGTGTACTCGGCCATGCCGCTCATCCACCACGGTAATAAAGTCGACGATTTTTGGATTAAGTTCGAGGGCGGCCGCGTGGTGGACTACGACGCCCGCGTGGGCAAGGCAACGCTCGCAAGTATCATCGATACTGACGAGGGCGCTGCTCACCTGGGGGAGGTCGCGCTCATTTCCAAGAACACGCCGATCCGCGAAAGTGGTGTTCTGTTCTACGATACGCTCTATGACGAGAACGCTAGCTGCCATCTCGCGCTAGGTGTCGGTTTCCCCGAATGCATCGAGGGTGGGTATGACATGTCCAAGGAGGAGCTCCTGGAGCATGGTGTTAACGTCTCGAGCACGCACGTCGATTTTATGATCGGCACGGACGACATCGATATTACGGGCATTACGCCTGATGGACGTGAAGTTGTGATTTTCCAGAACGGCCAATGGAGTTGGGAATAGTCCCAGACCGTGGTACAATGCCACCCGCGGGCCGTTAGCTCAGCTGGCAGAGCAGGGGACTTTTAATCCCAAGGTCCAGGGTTCGAACCCCTGACGGCCCACCATGGAATAGAAAGCGATCAACTCCGGTTGGTCGCTTTTTTGTTGCCGGTGCACGGGTTCGAACCCGTCGGGGCGCGGAGCTGAGTAAACGCGTGAGCGTTTGCCAGCGCAGCGCGCAAGGCGCGAAAGCGCCGCAGCGTTCGCGTGCGAAGCAGGCTGAACCCCTGACGGCCCACCCAAAGAAAGGGAAACGAAATGAAAACAGATAGATACGGAATTAGCGGCAGCACATTAAAGATAATAGCGGCCATTTCGATGGTTCTCGATCATGTAAGCAGGATCGTCCTGACCAATGGAATCATGACTCACGCATCGTACAATCAGATATCAGACGAGCAGTGGGCGATTCTAAGCGAGGCTTCGGATGTGCTTCATGTTCTTGGCAGAATTGCATTTCCCTTATTTTGCTTTTTGATAGTTGAGGGATTTTTGCATACTCATGACATAAAGAAGTACCTGCGAAATATGCTTGTCTTCGCAATCATTGCGGAGCCCATATACGATTTCGTTCAAACCGGGCAACTATTCGACCTTCGGCAACAAAATGTTATGTGTGAGCTCCTGCTTTCCTTGGTCTTTTTGATTATTCTGGAAAAGATACAAAGTCTTTCAAAATGGAAGAGGCACATCGCAGAATTTGCTCTGATTGTTTTGATAGCACTGGCAGCTGAATACACTAAACTAGATGGCGGCGTGTATGGCATTCTGCTTGTGGCTGCATTCTATTTATTCCACGACAGCAAGGCCAAGATGTTCTTTGCTGCAGTATGCGTAGTGCTCCTTTCGTCATGCCATATAGTTGGCGGCGGATTTGAGTTTGCTACAGCTAATGTATTTAATCCTGATGTTGCTGCCGCGGTCGTTTCGTTGCTGCTTATCAATCTTTATAATGGCAAGCGAGGGCTGAAGCTGAAATACTTCTTCTACGTTTTCTATCCGGCACATCTTGCTCTGCTTTATGGTGTCTCACTTATTGTTTTGAACTGTCTTTAATAACTCTCAAACAAGTCTCTGAAAGCAGAAACAAACTGACCCTAAGACTGCTTGTGAATTTCCGGAAGACCTGAGAGATGCGAGGATAGACAACGAGGGCTGCAGAAAGATGCTTCTCAGTTCTCTGGCGGATCGCACGTATCTGTATGAGGATCACTTCCGCACACTCATTAATAGCAGTGATAAACACGGCAGATCCTCAAAACATGGGACTGCGGAGGTCGAACGATGCTTCGACAGCATGAATGGCAGCGAGAAAGTGAGTTCGGAAACATCCTTTGGATGCTCCACCATAGAACAGAAAGCGATCGACTCCGGTTGATCGCTTTTTTGTTGCCGGTGCATGGGTTCGAACCCGAACTTCTCTATATATAAGAACGCTTGGCGAACAAAACCTGCCTTTTACCGACGGGAAACAAATAGCTGATGCTTTTGGAGTAAAGTGGCGCTCCAGAGATGACCGATGCCTTAACACCTATAAACCAGCTGGTCATCGCCAATATCAGAAGCCAATGCTTCAGTTATAACCTCAGGGACGCGACTGAGGGACATATTCGTTTGTGAACAAAATATGGAGTGCCAGATTCCCGCCCGCGGCGCCCCTCCGGTCTGGCAATATATCTCCTTGCCGCGCGGCCCGGTCGGACCGGATGAGCCGCAAAGCGGGCACCTTGAGAACCGGATACTGCGAGGATGGACACTTCAAGTGTCGCATCCGGGCAGACCACCATTTGGTAACTATCGGCAAAGATACGACAAAAGGCTTCCTGTTTTATTTCAAGCAATGTTCGTTCATTGGCATTCCAAGGCACGCAGCGTGTTCACGTCGATATCGTTGGTTGGCTCATCGAGGAGCAATACGTTG